>JBAXWO010000099.1:0-7623 GCA_037128375.1 bacterium | reverse complement strand
GTCCGCGGGTGTCACCTCGGAATTTTCCCAAGTTCCTATGAACCGTGGGGCTACGCTCCGCTCGAATGCGCCGCATTGGGCCTGCCGTCCATCACTAGCATTCTATCCGGTTTCGGGACCTACCTGGCCCAGAACATCCCTGACCACGACAAAACCGGTCTCCAGGTTCTGGATCGTCGTTACACCTCATTTGATCTCGCGGCCAATCAATTGACCGATCGTCTGTTCGATTTCCTCCAACTCGACCGCCGCGAGCGCATCAACCAGCGGAATGCCGTGCAGAGCGTCTCGGAGCATTTCGACTGGCACAACCTTGGCCGCTATTACGCGCAGGCTTACGAGATGGTGCTCAAGCGCACCAGCTCCCCCGGCAAAGCGTCGTCCTGAGTCCTTTCATGAACCCAACGCCCACAGCGAGCCATGGCATCAGGCTCCCCGCTGACTATCACACCCATACCGCTCTCTGCAAACACGCCACGGGAACACCGGCTGAATTCCGTCAGGCGGCGGCGGGACTCCCCGAAATCTGCTTCACGGATCACTGCCCGGAACCCTCCGGGTACGATCCCCGGCACCGGATGAGTTTCAGCCAATATCCCGACTACCTGGCCCTCATACAACCCCTTCAGGATGGGGCAGTACCCTTGGTGTTCCTTGGCCTGGAGGCCGACTACCATCCGACCTGCGAGCCTTTCCTGCGCGAATGGCTGCCCCGTCAGCCGCTTGACCTCGTGCTGGGCTCCGTGCATTACATCCGCGACTGGGGGTTCGATAACCCCGACTACCGCCAAGCCTGGGAATCGGTGGATGTTCCGGGCGTGTGGCGGGAGTATTTCGCGTTGATCGCGGCCGCCGTTGACTTGCGCCTGTTCGACGTCATCGGGCATCTGGACCTGCCGAAGAAATTCGGGCATCGCCTGCGCGACAACACCATGAAGGAAATGGTTCAGCCCCTTCTGGATCGCATCGCCAAGGCAGGCATGGCCGTGGAAATTAACACCTCGGGCTGGCGCCGTGAGGCGGCCGAAGCCTACCCCTCACCTCTCATCCTCAGCCTCGCCTGTGAACGGGAGATCCCCATCACCTTCGGATCCGATGCCCATGCCCCCGGCGAAGTGGGCCACGAGTTCGCCCGGGCAGTACGCCTGGCGCGGGAAACGGGGTATCGCGACTCCCTTCAGTTCCGGAGGCGCCAGTCCACCCGGGTGCCGCTCCCGGAATGACACCGAAAGACCCGGATCCTGGATCAGCCCAGCATCTTGTTCATCGAGAGGATGGGCAGCAATACGGAGAGGGTCACCAGCAGGACAAATAGCCCGATCAGCAGAATCAAGGCCGGTTCCAGCCAGCTGAGGGTCCGGGCCGCAAACCGGTTCCACTGGTTCTGAAAGGCGTCACCGGCGGTATCCAGAAGTTTTTCCAAGGCACCACTGGCCTCGCCGGCCTGGATCCACGCCGGCAGGGAAACGGCCAGGGGGGGTATACGGCGGATCGCATCCGCAAGGCTGGCGCCATGCCGGACCGCATGGGCTTCCGCTTCCATCAGGGAGGCGATCCAGACACTGCCCGTCGAACGACCGGCCAGCGGCAGGGCATCAACGAGTCCCACCCCGCCCTTGAGTAGAATCGCCAGGGTCCGCGCACACCTCAGATTGGCCACCAGCCGATACCCGCGCCCTACCAGGGGAAGGCGGAACCACAGACGATCCACCTCCGCCCGAAAGGCCGCATCCTGAGCCATCTTCTTCCGCAGGGCCGCCCTTCCCGCAAGGCCGGCCAGGACCGCCACCGGCAGACTCCATAGAAGGATCCGGCCCGCCAGCATCATGAACCGGGTCAGGGCAGGCAGCGGTTCCTTTGAATGTTCCGCCAGAACCGCGGCCGCGGAAGGAACCACAAAACCCAGCATGACCACCGCCACCAGCAAGGCGAAGACCATGATGATCGCGGGATAGATCAAGGCGGAGACGATCCGTTCCCTGAGTTGCTTCTGCTCATCGAGAAACCGCGCCAAGCGTTCCAGCATGCCATCCAAACCACCCGATCGCTCGCCTACTTCCAGAATGGCTTTCTCGAAGGCCTGCACCTCCGGCGCCGCCTGGGACAGGGCCACAGCCAGGGGGGTGCCTTCCTTGACCTGATCCCTGACACGGGCAAGCAACGTCGCCGACACCCCCAACTCAGGCGATTCCATAAGGATTTCCAAGGCATTGACCAGAGGCAGGCCGGCCGTCAGCAAGACGCCCAGCTCCTGATAGAAGGCCACGCGCGCCTCGACGCCGAAGGACTGCGGTCGCCGCCACTGCAGGCGGCCCGCCGTTTCACTGCCGGCGACCTCCACCGTCTCGGGAAGAATCCCGCGCGTCGTCAATCGCTCCCTGGCTTCCTTTAAATCCAGGGCCTCGATCAACCCCCGCCGGACGGCACCCGCACCGTCGTACCCTTTATACGAAAATGTTCTCACGGTCTCATGCCCCGGAGATCCCCAACGCATACAGGATCTCGGCCAAACTGGTCTTCCCCTCCGCCACCTTGTCCAAACCGTCCTCCAGCATCGTGCGGCGGAACGACCCGCCGGGCAGGGCGCGCATCCGCTGGACCGAACCCGCCCCGGTGCGAATGACCTCCTGCGCCGCGTCATCCACCACCAGCAATTCGAATATGCCGATACGGCCACGGTAACCTGCCAGACAGGCCGCGCAGCCAACCGGCTCGTATACCGTCGCGTCGGCCAGGCACCTTCCCGCTGTTCCCAGTAAAACCATTTCACGCTCGGAAACTTTCGCCGGACGCCGGCACAGGGGACACAGTTGCCGCACCAACCTCTGCCCCAGCACCCCCCGCAAGGCGGAGGCGAGCAGATAAGACGCCACCCCCATATCCATCATCCGGATCAGGGCACTGGGCGCGTCGTTGGTATGCAGGGTCGTGAAAACCAGATGCCCGGTCAGGGACGCCCTCACCGCAATCTCGGCGGTCTCACTGTCCCGGGTTTCCCCCACCAGGATCACATCCGGATCCTGCCGCAGAATATGGCGCAGGCCGCCGGCAAACGTCAGCCCGATCTTGGGCTTGACCTGCATCTGACCAATATCCGGCAATTGGTATTCGATGGGATCCTCGATCGTCAGCACATTCCTGCCCCGCGTATCCAATTGCCGGATGGCGGAATACAGGGTGGTGGTCTTGCCGCTACCCGTCGGCCCGCAGACGATCATCAACCCGTTGGCCTCATGGAGGAGCGCCTCAAAGGACTGCCTCAGCGAATCGGGCATTCCGAGGGCCGCCAGGGGCAGGACGGACGATTCGCGATTCAGCAGCCGCAACACCACGCGCTCCCCCTCCGCCACGGGTATGGTGGACACGCGAATATCGATTTCCCGCTCGCCAACCCGGACACGCGCCGAGCCATCCTGCGGCAACCGTCGCTCGGCAATATCAAGCCGCGCCATCACCTTCATGCGCGAAACCAAGGCCCTCGCCAAATGCTTGGGGGGTGAGGCCTGCTCGTAGAGCACGCCGTCCACGCGATACCGGACGCGCAACCGCGCCTCGAAAGGCTCCACGTGGATATCCGACGCGCGGGCCTTGACGGCCTCCAGCAGGATCAGGTTTACCAATTGGGTGACCGGCGCCTCTTCCGCGGATTTGAGCAGGTCGTCGGACCGCGGTTCGACGCCGCGCGCGGCCTCACCCTTGCCCCGGTCCAGGTCACGGAGAAAATCTTCCGTGGAATCACGGCGGCTGAAATAGCACCGTTCAATGCCCTCGAGAATCGCCGCGCGCGGCGCCACCACCAGCCTCAGTTCCGCACCCACCAGTAAAGCCACATCGGCATGCCGGCCGATTTCCGCCGGCTCCGAAGTCAGCAGGCACAGTTCACCGTTCAACCGGATCGGCAGCAACCCATTCGTCCGGGCCCACTCCACCGGGATGCCGGCAAGCAGCCCCGGATCCAGGACCTCGTCGCTGATTTCATCCAGGAAGGCCAACCCGAGGTTTTCCGCGGACCGCCGTAAAGCGACGATTTCTTCAGGACTGTCATCCATACTCATCGCCCCGCATGCTAACCGGTGCCTTCAGCGCTTTTCCGGTGACGTCTCGCCCATCGCCGCCTCATTGATGTTCGTCGCGTAAAGACCGGTCTTGCGGCTCCAGGTCTCGGTGGTGGCCTCGGCCACGGCCTCGTTCCGCATGACCCGCGGCGTAACGAAGATGATCAGATTGGTGCGCTCGACGCTATCCACGGTGTGACGGAACAGGATGCCCAGCAGCGGGATGGATCCGAGAAGCGGAATCTTGCGCACTTGATTGATGCGATCCTCGCGAATCAGCCCGCTGATCACGATCGTCCGGCCATCCGGAACCGTCACCGTCGTGCTGACCTCCCGCCGGGCGATCGTGGGCGTGAACTGCATGCCCGTTGTCGCTCCGGAGTCGATGATCGCCTCGATGCTGGGATTGAGCACCATACAGACCTCGTTGGAGGGGTTGATGTGCGGCGTCAGTTTGAGCTTGATCCCCACGTCCACGCGGTCAATGTTCTGAATCACATCCCGTGACGTTCCCGACCCGCCCTGTATGGTCGATTTCAGGATGGGAATGTTGTTCACCACGCTGACGCTGGCTTCCTTGTTATTCTGCGCCAGCAGCGGAACGCTCGATAGAATCCGCACCTTGCCCTGCTTTTGAAGGGCATTGACATTCAGCGCGGCCGGGTAGCCCGAAACCACGTCGCCGGCGGCATTCAGACGGGTGCCATGCGCCAGGGCAAAGGTAATCCCCCGCGGGAAGACGCCATTCTGGATGTTGTTCATCAGGCCCGTGCCGTCACTCAATTGGCTGGATCCCTGCACCACGGTATCGCCCACCTTGGAAGGCACGTTGAGCGCCCCAAACTCCACGCCAAGGTCGAGGGATTTATCGGCGCTTATTTCAGCGATAACCACTTCAATCAACACCTGCTGGGGCATCTGGTCGAGTTCCTCCACCAGCCCCTTCACCAGTTGAAAGTCCATCGGCGAGGCGTCCACGAGCAGGGCGTTATTGGCCAGGCTGGCCTCGATCGAGATCCGGCGCCGGTCGGCGTTCTTGGCCGGCTCCTTGCCCAACGACTTCTCGAGAAGCGCATTGAGACTCTTCGACGCCTCGTCCGCGGCAATGTACTTGAGGAAAAGAACATGCAGGTTCCCCCGCCCGGCGGGCGATTCGACGTCGATCAGCGCCAGGATCCGCCTGACTTCCGCGATCTCCACGGACGGCCCGATCAGCACCAGGCTATTGGACTGCGGCGCCGTGATCATGACCAGGTCCCTGCCCCCGCGGGCCGGCACCCCGTCACGCACCATCACGCGATCCTTCGGCCCCGCCGCATTGTTGTACTGCTGGACAAAATCGGCAGCGTCCACGTATTTCAAGGCGACCACCTCACTGGTCGAACCCACACCCGTCTTGTCCACCTCGGCGATGACCTGTTCCAGACGCCTCACGTTACCCGCCGTATCGGTCACAATAAGCAGATTGGAGGACTCGAGCACGCCAATGGAACCGCCTTTTTCACGACCCGAGAGGGCCTCGAGCACCTTGCGCAGGTCCGTCACATTGGTGTAACGCAAACGAATCACACGCGTGATGAGCCCCCCGGCGGGAAGAGCCTCACCGGCGCCGACCACCGGCGCGGACGGAACCGCCCGGGCGGCCAGAACGACTACCCGACTCACTGGGCCGTCTTCCACAACACTGCAACCCACCGATTCGAGAATCTTCAGGGACAGCGGGTAGGCTTCCGCCACAGGAACTCGCGGAGCCATTACGGTCACCTGCCCCTTGACCCCCTCATCGACCACAAAACGCCGACCGCTGATCTCCCCGATCACCTTCACAAAGGTCCGCACGTCAACCTGATCAAATGAGAAGTTGACCGTGCTCTCGGGCGCGGACAGGGCGATCGGCCGGTCCTCCGCACCCAAGGGGGACACGGCGGCCAGAAGCAGGGTCGCCACCAGAAACAGGACTGCGGGCCGTACCCTCACCGTACACCTCCGGGCCCTTGCGGACCTATCACTTGACGATGCCTCGTTCCGACGACTCGATGAACCCGATTAGAAAATCGAGTTCGGCACAGGACGTCAACTCGGCTCGCATCTTCTCCACGGCCTGCCGGGTGGACAAACCGTCCCGGCACAGCATCTTGAAGGCCTTCTTGAGCATGGACTGGATCTCGGCGGAAACTCCCAGGCGTTGCAGTTTGACCGTGTTAACGCCCCGCGCTTCAGCCGGATTCCCTTCCACCAGGAAGTAAGGCGGCACATCCTGCGTAATCTTGGACATCCCCCCCACCATCGCGAAGCGGCCGATCCGCGTGAACTGGTGGATGCCGGTCATCCCGCCGATGGTGGCATCGTCCTCAATCACTCCGTCGCCCGACACCGACGCGCCATTAGCCATGATGACCCTGTCGCCGACCCGGCTGCCGTGCGCGACATGGCAATACGCCATGATCAGGCTGCCCGATCCCACGCGGGTCGTTTCTCCCTCCGCCGTTCCCGAATTGATCGTCACGTACTCCCGGATCGTCGTGCGATCCCCGATCTCAACGAAGGAAACGCCCCCCTTGTACTTGAGATCCTGCGTCAGGCTTCCCAGGCTCGCGAACGGGAAAACCGTGCATTCACTGCCGATCGTTGTGTGCCCGTCCAGAAAGACGTGCGGCATGATCTTCGTCCGGTCCCCCAATTTGACATGGGGCCCGACAATACTGTAGGCGCCGATCTCGACATCCACGCCCAGTTCGGCGCCATCGGACACAACGGCGGAAGAATGAATGCACATCATGCCGGCACCTTCTGGTCCGTGAGCATACACATCATCTCCGCCTCGGACGCCAACTCACCCTCGACGAAGACCTTGCCCTGAAACCGGGCGATCCTGGTCTTGATCGTGATGAAATCGATCTCGATACGCATCTGATCGCCGGGCTTGATGACCCGGCGGAATTTCGCCTTGTCGATCGACATGAAGAACGGAACGCGCTCCCCGGCCTTGGCCATGCGATTGATCAGAATGCCGCCCGTTTGCGCCATCGCCTCCAGTTGCAAAACGCCCGGCATCACGGGGATGCCGGGGAAATGCCCCTGAAAAAACGGTTCGTTCATCGTCACATTCTTCAGCCCGACGATGCGCTTCTGGTCGTCGCATTCCACAATCCTGTCAACCAGAAGAAACGGGTAACGGTGGGGAAGCAGCTTGAGAATTTCCTGAATATCGAGCGTCGGCATAGGTTTCCTTTGGGTTCGTTTCGGATCGCAGCCCGTCTTACACGGCACCTTGCAGCGTCTTGACCTTGTCCACCCGTTCCCAGGTGAAGTTATCCAGATGATCCGTGCGGCCGAAATGACCGTACGACGAGGTTTCTTCGTAGATGGGACGCAGGAGATCCAGGGTCTTGATGATCTGCGCAGGCTTGAGACCGAAAACCTTGGTGACGGCCCGGGCGATCTTCTCGTCACTGACCTTGCCGGTCCCAAACGTGTCCACATGCACAGAAACGGGATCGGGATAACCGATGGCATACGCCAACTGCACCTCGCAACGACGCGCCAACCCCGCCGCCACAACATTCTT
>JBAXWO010000098.1:0-7675 GCA_037128375.1 bacterium | reverse complement strand
GCGTCTACTCGTCGTCGGGAACGGACCCCATTCGTTTCGAATGCGCCGCCGATTTCGTCATCGTGGCGGATTAACCTGTTGACGTAATCGGTTTAGAGAAGGGTTCGGGGTTCGGTCGGTCCACCGGCCTGCGGCGGGATGGAAGACCGGATTGAGACAGGGTTTATCGGGATCGAAATCGGGACCGAGACCGGGATCGATTACTCAAAAAAAAGGCTTGCCTTCCAACAGGGGCCGCTCTAACTACTTCGAAACAACGAGTAGATCGGGACAGGTTTTTTTAGGAACCAGTTGCGAATATTCGATCACAGATTGTGAGTTGATGGCGGCTCGCTTGTGCGGGAGGCTAATCGAAGCGCAAGGTCAGCAACGGTCATTAAAAGACCGGGCTGGCCTTTTTTGTTATCCGTAAACCCTGAAAGGATGCGCACATGACGACGATGACCAAGAATACGAAACTGCTCGCGTGGGTCGATGAGATGGCGAGCCTCTGTAATCCCGACAAAGTCCAATGGTGCGACGGGTCAAAAGCCGAATATGACGCCATGATCAAGATTATGGTTGATGCCGGCGCAGCGATTCCGCTGAGGAAGCGTCCAAACAGCTACCTGTTCCGCAGCGATCCCAGCGATGTGGCGCGCGTCGAAGACCGCACGTACATTGCGACGAGAAAGCAGGAAGACGCCGGACCGACCAATAACTGGATCGACCCGGTCCATCTGAAAACGATGATGCGTGAACTCTACAAAGGCTGTATGAAGGGGCGCACGCTGTACGTCATTCCCTTCAGCATGGGCCCCGTCGGTTCCCCGATCTCGAAGATCGGTGTTGAACTGACCGACTCGCCTTATGTCGTCGTGAACATGCATATTATGACGCGTGTCGGCGACAAGGTGATCGAAGCGCTTGGAGAGAACGGTGCGTTCATCCCTTGCATGCATTCTGTTGGCGCGCCCCTTGAGCCCGGCCAGAAGGACAGCCTCTGGCCCTGTGCCCCGATCGAGAAGAAGTATATTGCGCATTTCCCCGAAGAAAACATCATCTGGTCCTTTGGGTCCGGTTACGGCGGCAACGCGCTGCTGGGCAAGAAGTGCCTGGCTCTGCGCATCGCATCCCCCATGGCACGTCGCGAAGGCTGGATGGCTGAACACATGCTCATCCTGCGTCTGACCAATCCCCAAGGCAAGCGTTTCCACATCGCCGCCGCCTTCCCCAGTGCCTGCGGCAAGACCAACCTCGCCATGCTCCAGCCCTCGATAGCAGGCTGGACGTGTGAATGCATCGGCGACGACATCTCCTGGATGAAGATGGGGCCGGATGGCCGCCTGTACGCCATCAATCCGGAAGCCGGTTTCTTCGGCGTTTGCCCGGGCACCAGCTACAAGTCAAACCCCATGGCCATGGAGAGCATCAAGGCCAACGCCATCTTCACCAACTGCGTCCTGACGGATGATGGCGACATCTGGTGGGAAGACATGGATGTTGAGTGCAAGCACGGGATCGACTGGAAGGGCAAGGATTGGTCGCCGGACAGGAAGGATGCCGAGGGCAAGCCCGTCAAGGGCGCTCACCCCAATGCGCGCTTCACCGCCCCGGCACGGCAGTGCCCGGTGATCTGCCCGGACTGGGAAGACCCCGCCGGCGTGCCGATCGACATTTTTGTCTTTGGAGGACGCCGCTCGAAACTCGTGCCGCTCGTGTCCGAGGCCTATAACTGGGACCACGGAGTCTATATGGGCGCTACGGCCGCCTCCGAAGCTACAGCGGCAGCGCTGGATGCGAAAAAAGCGATTCGACGCGACCCGATGGCGATGCTGCCGTTTTGCGGCTATCACATCGGCGACTACTGGCAGCACTGGTTCAACATGGGCGACAAGCTCGGTGCCAAGGCTCCGAAGATCTTCTATACGAACTGGTTCCGGAAGTCCAGCGACGGGAAATGGCTGTGGCCGGGCTTCGGAGACAACTGTCGCGTTTTGAAATGGATGTGCGAGCGTGTCGAAGGAAAGGTCGGTGCCGCCGAGACACCGGTCGGCTATGTGCCGAACCAGGGTGATCTTGATGTCAGCGGTCTGAAAGTCAGCGAGGCGGAAATAGCCGAATTGCTGCACATCGATTTGGAAGGCTGGAAAAGCGAAGTGCCGGAGATTGAAGAGTACCTTACTACTGCCGGCTCCAGGCTTCCTGCCCGGATGAAGACACAACTTGCCGAATTGAAAAAACGCATCGGTCTTTGAGGCCATAGAAAGGGGTCCGCTTGGAGCATTCGTTTCCTGAAACGTGTTTGTCGCTGTTCGGACGACGGTCAACGAAACGCGACATCCGGGGAGACGTTGCGCCCTGCGGACACCCCTTTTCAGAAAGATGCAGCATCCAAAGGAACGCACGCGTGAACTACAGAATATCCCACCGCGCGGCGACGCTGTCGTCGTCACTCACACTGGCCATTGACTCCAAGGCTAAACAGATGAAAGCCGACGGTCTGGATGTCGTCGGGTTCGGAGCCGGCGAGCCCGATTTTGATACGCCGCAGCACATCAAGGATGCCGCCGTGTCTGCGCTGGCGGCAGGGTTCACCAAGTACACACCCGCCAGCGGCACTCCGGAGTTGCGCGAGGCCATTGCGAATAAGTTCATGCGTGGCAACGGTCTCACCTACAAGCCGAACCAGATCATCGTCTCCTGCGGAGGCAAACACTCCTGCTTCAACGTGATCATGGCGACCTGCCAGGAGGGCGACGAGGTCATTATTCCGGCGCCCTACTGGCTCAGCTATCCCGAAATGGTCAAGCTAGCCGGTGCCCGGTCGGTCGTGCTGGAAACCTCCGACCGGTCCGAGTTCAAAGTCACGCCGGATCAGTTGCGCGCCGCCATTACCGCACGCACCCGCCTGTTCATTCTCAATTCCCCGAGCAATCCGACCGGAACCGTCTACACGCCGGCAGAAATCAAGGCGCTCGGCGATGTCTGCGTGGAAACGGGCGTGCTCATTATGAGCGACGAGATCTACGAACACCTGTTGTATGACGGGGCCACGCACACCAGCGTGGCATCATTCGGTCCGGCGCATTTCGAACACACCATCATCGTCCATGGTTTTGCAAAGGCGTGGAGCATGACGGGGTGGCGCCTGGGCTTCTGCGCCGCACCGGAACCCATCGCCAAGGCCATTGACGCCGTCCAGAGTCACAGCACGAGCAACCCGACCAGTTTCGCGCAGAAGGGCGCGGTTGCCGCGCTGCAGGGTCCGCAAGATCACCTTCCGAAATGGCTGGCGGAATTCGACAAACGCCGCCGTTATGCGCACCAGCGAATCAACGCCATTCCGGGCATAACTTGCTGCAACGCGAAGGGCGCCTTCTACCTGTTTCCAAACATTTCGGTGACCGGGCTCAGCTCCACGGAGTTCTGCGCCAGGTTGTTGGAGCAGGAGAAAGTCGCCGCCGTGCCAGGCATCGCCTTCGGCGCCGACGACTATATCCGCATCAGTTACGCCACGGGACTGAGCACGATTGAAAAAGGATTGGAGCGCATGGACCGGTTTGTCAGGAGCCTGTCCTAGCGGTCTCGCGGAAAATTACGTCATGAGCCAAACGGCGCGAATTGAACTCGACGGCAAACACATTGAACTCCCGGTCGTCATCGGAACCGAGGGGGAGCGAGCCGTCGACATTTCCACGTTGCGCGACAGCGCCGGTGCGATCACGCTGGATGGCGGATACGCCAACACGGGGGCCTGCACCAGCCGAATCACGTTCATCGACGGCGACAAGGGGATCTTACGCTATCGCGGCATACCCATCGAGGAGCTGGCGGAGAAATCCACCTTTGTGGAAACGGCGTATCTGCTGATCTACGGCAAGCTGCCCGCTGCGGCGGAACTCCAGCGGTTTTCGAATCTGCTGACGCAGAACGAAAACCTGCATGAGGCCATGAAGTACCATTTCGAGGGGTTCCCCTCAAACGCCCATCCCATGGCCATCTTGTCGACGATGATCAACGCGAGCAGTTGCTTCTACCCGGGCCTGTCCATCGGTCACCCTACGGCCCCTTTTTTCGACCTCCATGCCGCCCGGCTCATTTCGCAAGTGCGCACCATCGCCGCGTTCTCTTACCGCAAGTCCCGCGGAATGCCGATCATCTATCCCAAGCCGTCTTTCAAGTACGTGGCCAACTTCCTGCACATGATGTTTTCAGACCCCTATGAGGACTACGTCTTAAAATCTGAGGTTTTGCGGGCGCTGGAGCTGATCCTCATTTTGCATGCCGACCATGAGCAGAACTGCTCGACCTCCACCGTGCGCATGGTGGCGTCCAGCCAGGCCAATCTGCTGGCGAGCGCGGCGGCGGGCGTGAGTGCCTTGTGGGGTCCCCTGCACGGGGGCGCCAATCAGGCCGTCATCGAGATGCTGGAGGATATCCACGCCTCCGGAGACGACGGGTCGCGGTTTATCGCCGCCGCCAAGGATAAGACAAGCGGGAAACGGCTTATGGGCTTTGGCCACCGTATTTATCGACACTATGACCCGCGTGCCGCGCTGATCAAGCGGGCGTGCGACGACCTGCTCCACGCGCTTCGGATCACGGACCCGCTGCTGGACATCGCCCTGCGGCTGGAGGAGAGCGCCTTGCGGGATCCGTATTTTATCGAGCGCAAGCTGTATCCGAATGTTGATTTCTACAGCGGTATCATCATGCGGGCCATCGGTATCCCGACGGAAATGTTCACGGTCGTTTTTGCCATGGGGCGCATGCCGGGGTGGATCGCCAACTACAAGGAGATCATGGACGAGCCGGGAACGCGCATCTACCGGCCCCGCCAGATCTACATGGGGCCGACGCTGAACCCCTACGTGCGCGTGGAGGAACGGTCATGACCGCTGTCAAGGCGCCTCTGAGCGCGATTCCTTCGGGACAGCCGGCGGTGTTTCTCGACCGCGACGGCACCCTGATCGAAGATCGCGGATACTTGCGCGATCCGCAAGAGGTCGTGTTTTACGACGAGACGATTGAGTCGCTCCGGCGACTTCAGCCACAGGTGCGACTGTTCATTGTCACGAACCAGTCCGGGGTGGGCAAAGGCCTCGTCACGGCTGCTGAGGTGGATCGGGTCAACGCCTTCGTGGTGGACCATCTGCGCCAACAGGGGGTGCTCGTCACGGCGCTCTACTGCTGCCCTCACCAACGCGAGGACGGGTGCGACTGCATCAAGCCCAAGCCGTTCTTTCTGGAAGCGGCTGCACGCGATTTCGTCCTTGATTTGCAGCGTTCGTTTGTCGTCGGCGACCACCCCTGCGACGTCGAGCTGGCCCTCGGTGTCGGAGCCCTGGGTCTCCATGTTCTGACCGGTCACGGGCTTAAACACAGGCATGAAATCCCGGCTGGAGGGATAACGGTTCCTGGGATCCGCGAGGCTGCCGAGTGGGTGCTGGCATGCCTTGAGATGTGGCGGCAGGAGATGAGGAATCCCGGACTGCTTCACAGCGCGGCGGAGCTGTTGCGCCGGGGCGGCATTGTCGCATTTCCCACCGAGACGGTGTATGGGCTGGGCGCCGTGGTGTTTGATGAAAAAGCAGTCGCGCGTGTTTTTGAGGCCAAGCAACGGCCGCGTTTCGACCCGCTGATTGTCCACGTCAACAGCGTCGAGCAATTGGAACGCTTAACCGAACGCATCCCTCCTGAGGCGTACGCGCTGATCGACCGATTCTGGCCCGGCCCGCTCACCCTGATTTTGCCCAAGGCGGCGAGCGTGCCCGATCTGGTCACGGCGGGGCTGCCGACCGTCGCCGTCCGCATGCCCCGGCATCCGATGGCGCTGGAACTGATTCGGCAGACCGGTCTGCCGATTGCCGCACCCAGCGCCAATCCGTTCGGGCACACCAGCCCCACGACCGCAGACCATGTGCGGGGTCCTTTGGGCGGGCGCATCGACCTTGTGCTGGATGGCGGGACCTGCTCGGTCGGGATTGAATCCACCATTCTCTCCTTCTGCGACGGTCCTCCGGTCCTGCTGCGTCTCGGCGGCGTGCCAGTGGAGGACATCGAAGCGCTCATCGGCGCGGTGGCCAAAACGCTTTTGGCGACCCAGAAGACGGTGCTTTCGCCCGGCATGCTGCCCCGGCACTACGCGCCTCGTACCCGGTTTCACGTCCTGAGTGGGCCGGAATCCGGGTACGCGCACGCCGGGGAGAGAACCGGGCTTCTGGCTTTAAAGAACACGTCTCGCGCAGGCATTTTTGCCGCGACAGAATACCTTTCGGAAAACGGAGACCTGCGCGAGGCCGCCGCCAACCTCTTTGGCGCCATGCGCCGGCTGGATGAGCTGGGATTGGATCGGATTGTCGCTGAACCCGTGCCCAACGTGGGGCTGGGCCGCGCGATCAACGACCGGCTCTTTCGCGCGGCGGGAATCGAACAAACACAACCACAAGCATAAGCAGAGTAAACAGTGAAAGGAGAGGTCCACATGCAGGCTGTAACAGCACCGTTGGTATCGATCGTCATGGGAAGTAAGTCCGACTTGGAGACCCTGAAAGAGGCATCTGACATTCTCACGGAGTTTGGGCTCTCGCACGAAATGCGGGTGATTTCAGCCCACCGGACGCCGGAAATAGCCCGGACGTACGCGCTGTCCGCTGAAACGCGCGGCGTGCGGATCATCATCGCGGGCGCGGGCAAGGCAGCCCATTTGGCCGGTGTGCTCGCCTCGATGACCCCGATACCGGTCATCGGAGTGCCGATGACAACGAGCGATTTGGGCGGTCTGGATTCGCTGCTGTCCATGGTCCAGATGCCCGTCGGAATTCCGGTCGCGACGGTGGCCATCGGCAAGACGGGGGCGAAGAACGCGGCGCTGCTGGCGGTCGCCATTCTCGCGCTGGCAGACACCGCGTTGCATGCCCGTCTGATCGAGTACCGCAAAATAATGACGGCCGAAGTTGAGCAAGCCGATCAGGCGCTACAGGCGGCCATGCGGACCCCTGTCGTGGGCTGACAGTGGAGACAGCGGTCCGCCACGTTGACGCGCGAATGACTTCTGGCCTAAACGGAGTCGAGGATCATTACTGCGAGGCAACACATGAACAAGACTAAGTCCGAGTTATCGAACAAGACCAAGCCCGCGTTATCGAACAAGACCAAGGGGGAGATCGAGTCCGAGATCTGCGAAGCCCTCATTAAATTTGAGCGCGAGTACATGGGGCGCGGCCCGGAGGAAGCCCGCACCTATATTCTCGACGACCTGATCATCGTGCGGCTGCGCGGTGTGCTCACTCCTGCGGAACGGCAGTTGGTCAAGAGTGAGGTTGCGGGCCATGGGCGCAACTTGATCAAGCAAGTGCGCATGGAGCTTATCGAGAAGGCGCGGCCTCTGCTCGAAGTGTTGGTGCATGACATCACCGGGCAGCACGTCAAAAGTCTGCACACGGACATCAGCACAGCCACCGGCGAGCGCATCATCGTTTTTTCGCTTGCGCGGCCCTATGTCTTTCAAGGAGCGACGGCGGATATCCTGACACGCTGTGTCCGCGTGACGAAATGCAACAGGTAACCAGGCTTGACTTCTTTGGCCTTAAAAGCCAAACTTTCCCGCGATATGTGGGCCGTGGCCACAAACGGGCATGTTGCCTGCGGAGTGCTATTGGACACCCCTATCAGATAGACAAAGAGAAAGAAA
>JBAXWO010000097.1:0-7681 GCA_037128375.1 bacterium | reverse complement strand
CTCGGTACATTTTCAAACCGCCAGCCTGGATACATGTTCGCACCGTCGCTGACAATGACGAGCAAGTCGCCACAACCTAGCCGCGAGACACTAGCCAACGTCGCATGCCGATCCCAGAACAGAAGACACACGCCTGCGGCAAGCAGAGCCAGGCAAAGAAGGCATGGGAGTGCTCGACGAAAGGGTTTTATCATCGTTGGTAATCCTTACAACACTTGTCGCGAGGACCGTATCCATAACCTGGAGGAGTATTGCCTTCATCGGGACAAGCCCCGCGCTCTCGTGGGGATCTCGCGCCGGAGTTCCGATCAGACGGTGTCCATCGTCGGTTGGTATAGGGCCACTTGTCGCAACCGGGAGTTCTACATATCCCCTCGTGCTCCCATCCGACATAGTAGAATCCGCCGCCGCACGTCATTCCTTCACAGTCCAAACTTCCCCAGTACCCTCCGATGCATTCTCCAGGTGCCAACTTGCGCCATTTCGCGCACCCTTCGCCTTCGGCCACAAGTGCCCATTCATCTCCTCCTGAACTATTGCAGCAACGTCCGCGCCTGTACCATTCACTCCCTAAGCCCAGGTAATCCATGCGGCTGACTGGATCCTGCGACACGAACGCATAGACATGCCAATCTTCCCGAATCATAAGTGGCGACGGGATTTCGGCTTGTCTATCAAATCTCCTATAGACAGGTGCACCAATCCGTTCGCTGGGTTTCGCAGAAACACCAAACGCCACTGCGTTGTCCCCTCGATCAAAGGTCCTTAAGGTACCCATGCTCGCTCTCTGAACAACCTGAAACCCCAGTTCTCCAACCGGGTCGCGGGACAGGAATCGCCCCGTCTGTGGGTTGTAGTACGCAAAAGCCGCTTCGCTAAGGAGCATGCAATAGAGGGCCGCCGCGAGCAGGCAATGACGTGTCTTCATCCTATCGACCTCCTTTTCTGAACGACCCCGCCGGCCCGGGCGCGGGTTCATAGCCCAAAACAAGGTTCGCTGCCTCGTGCTGCTTGTTAGCTCTCATGGTTGCCGCAGCGTCCTCCATAGCCCGTTGGCGGTCAGCGACCGCTTGGCGTTGGTGCATCCCCGCCAGTTCCATCAGAATCTGCCTGGCTGTCCGATCTGCCGGGTAGAGGACCAGCGCCTTTTCTGCCGGTGATCTGGCGTCGTCGTATCGCGCATTCGCCATCAGGCAACTCGCTCGCAACGACAGAAACGTACCCAACTCCTCCGCCGTGGTCAATGAGCGAAGATACAGCCCTTGCTTGATCTCGTCTTCAGAAATGGGCTGTGGCCACGCCATGTAATACTCATCGGGGTAGAAGGCAACGCCTTGGCCAGCGCATTCGATGTTGAACCGCTCCTTTGCATCTTCCCACCGCACGAAGAGGTGCGCCTTTGCGCCGACCAGTTTCAGAGGAAATCCAAGGCGTCGTCCGATGGCGGTCACAAAAACAGGCATCGAGGAACATGTGCCCTTCTTTTTGCCCGTGAGGAGTCCGTGAATGAAAAGGTCGGCCGAGTTCCGGAAGAAGGTTCGCGTGGTCAGGTCGTTCATGACGCCGGAGTTCACGAGATCCATGTTGTAGCCGCAGCCCATATCCTCAGCCAGCACCGTCGTGATCATCATCACGCAGTAGCGCGCCTCGGAGTTGTCGGCCAATGCGGGGTGACGGAGGAACTTCGGATAGGTGCGTATGATCTCCTTCCGGACGTGTTCAGTCCAGTCATCGAGAGTCCGAAGGCATTCTGCAACGGTAGCACCCTCCGCACCCGGCAGCCCCTGTGCACAGAGAAGATCGGCTTCCGCAACATCCCACTCGTTTGTCGTCGCAACCGGTGCAACGGCAAGGGAGAAGACATCCTCCAATGTCCTCTGTTTCGCGTGGTCTGCCTTGGGAATGGCGGTTCGCATGCAACTTGGGCTGCGAACAATGGGGGCTGCACTCACTGCTTGCTGACTCGCAGAAGCCGTTTTCGGGTGAACATGCGAGATGTAGACGGCTGCGGCTGCTACCCCGAAGATGATCGCTGCGGCGGAACATCCGATCACCAGCGAAGCGCGCCGTCCCCCGCGCGTCTGATTGGTGACGGCCGTTCCGCAACGGGAACATTTCGCCAGTCCCGCCCTGAGAACTTTCCCGCATTGCTTGCATCCAACGCGCGGCATGGTGTCACCCCTTTCGACACGTCAAATCTAAGGCAGGTGAGGGCGAGGGTCCAGTTTAATGTGCAGTTACCGAACGGAACAATCACACGCGCGCTAAGGCGCAAGAGGAAGGAGGGAGGAGTGTCAACATAACGCGCAACTCACCATAACACCGAAAACGTTTTGCATTGCTTTCGTTTGCTCGGGTGACTATGAACGCGATCCATGTCAGTCGAGTCTGATCACCCATCTGTCCCCGACCCGGATGCCGAACTGATGGCGCAGGTTGCCACCGGATCGGAGACCGCCTTTGTCGACCTTGTCCACCGGCATCAAAACCACCTGCTGAACTTTTTCACCCGGATGGGCGTTTATAACGACGCGGAGGATCTGGTGCAGGAAACCTTCGTCCGCCTGCACCGCAGCCGGGACCGGTACCGGCCGACGGCGCGGTTCACGACCTACCTGTATGTCCTGGCGCGCCATGTGTGGGCGGACCGCGGCCGGCAACTGGCGCGGCGGGAGCGTTTGCGTGACGGCCTGAAGGTGGAGGCGGAGATCGCGGGGGAGGGACGGCCGGTCCGAATGGCCGCAGGCCTGGATGTGCAGGAGGCGATGGCGAAATTGTCGCCGAAGTTGCGGGAGGTTGTGGTGCTGAACGTGTACCAGGGGCTGCGTTATCAGGATATCGCCGAGGTTCTGGGGATTCCGCTGGGAACGGTGAAGTCGCGTTTGAATCTGGCGCTGGCAGCCTTGAGGGAGAGTCTCGATGCGAAATGAAAACCAGAATAGGGATGGCGCCGAAGGTGGGCAGGGGGTTCCCGCCCACCTCCTCCCGGTGATCGAGCGTCTGAAAGCGGTTCCAACGGTCCGGGTTTCCCATGATCTCGCACCGGAGATTCTGGCCAGGGTCAAGGCGACCGAACGCGTCGGGACGCCGCCATTCGTCCTTTGGCGTTGGGCTTATCCGCTGGCCGCCGCGGCGGCACTGGTCGTGCTGCTGGGCGGGCTATGGGCGTTATCCCTGCGCCGGCCGGGCCCCCGCCTGGCTGCGGAGGAGGGCGACCGCACACCGGCCGGAAGGGCCGTCGACTGGTTATGCCGGACCCAGGAGCCGGACGGTTCGTGGAGCACTGCCCGCTGGGGGGGCAGCAAGACATTCGAGGCGGCGCTGACCGGCCTGTCGCTGATGGCTGTCTTGGGCGACAGGGAAACGTCGTCGGGGTCCCGCAGGGTGGCGGTTGACCGTGCGGCGGACTACCTGGTGCGCCTGCAAGATGAACACGGCGAGTTTGGTGCGGCGTTTGATTCGGCGCCATACAACCAGGGCATTGCGACGCTCGCGCTGCTGCACGTCTACCGTGAACGAAAGAGCGAGCCGCTGAGGCAGGCTGTCAGTCGTGCGCTGGCGGCGATATGCGCGCGGCAGCATCATGACGGCGGCTGGGGCTATCGGCAGGAGGCTTCCCCGGCCTCCAATCTGTCCATCACGCTGTGGCAGATTGAGGCCCTGCGCCTGGCGGCCGCGTTGGGTTGGCCGGATCTGCGGGCCCCGATCGAACGGGGTTCGAGGTGGATCGCCGGGGTGGCCGATGAGGATGGCACGTTCGGATACCGGCAAAAGCGCGATTTCCCGGAAGGGTCCCCGACGTTGACGGCGATGGGGGCCATGAGTGTGCTGGAGGCGGCGAAGGGGATCCCGATTCCGCCGGCCCGCCGTCAGGCCATCAAGGCGCAGATGGAGCGACTGGCTGCCGCGCCCGTGGAAACCCTGGATTACTACCGGCGGTATTTCCTGGCGGCGGCCCTGGCCAAGCTCGATGAGGAAGGGGCCCGGCAACGCCTGGCCGCCCTGCGGGGCGAATTGGCCGGGCGCCAGGTCCGGCAGGGGCCCGACGCGGGAAGCTGGCTGGCGGACGATCGCTGGAGTTCCGCCGGAGGCCGCATCTACGCCACCTCCATGGCCTCGCTCTCCCTGCGGTAGATTTTCCTTTCCTCCCGGGCGAAAATGAGAAGAATCCCCCCCTCACTTTTTCATGGGAGATATTCATGGTTGCTGAAGTGGATCCGAACGAATCGCTCGATGCCAACTCGATCCCGCGTCTGAGCGCCGAACTGAGCATCGCCCCGCGGCAAATCCTGGCCGTCGCCAAACTGCTGTGCGAAGGAAGCACCATTCCTTTCATCGCCCGGTACCGCAAGGAAGTCACCGGGAACCTGGACGAAGTTCAGATCGGGAAGATTCAGGAGCGCCTGAGTTACTACAAGGAACTCGAGGAGCGGCGCACCACCATTCTCGACTCCATTCAGGAACAGGGCAAGCTTACCGATGATCTCAAGGCCCGGATTCTGGCCTGTACCACCAAGAATACCCTGGAGGATCTCTATCTGCCGTTCAAACCCAAGCGCCGGACACGGGCCATGATCGCGCGGGAAAAAGGGCTCGAGCCGCTGGCTGTGATGATCCTGGAACAGCCGCTGACTGGGACCACGGAGGCCGCTGCCGAACCTTTTGTGGATGCGGAAAAGAAAGTGGCCACGACCGCCGAAGCCCTGGCCGGCGCGCGCGACATCGTAGCGGAAGGGGTGAGCGAGAACGCCGAGATCCGCGCCCATGTCCGCACCGCTTTTGCCGCCCATGGCTATGTCGTCTCCGAGGCCATCAAGGAGAAGACCCAGGAGCCCACGAAGTTCGAACAGTATTACGAGTTCAAGGAGAAACTGTCCGATATTCCCTCGCATCGCTACCTCGCGATCCGGCGGGGCGAGAATGAGGGGATTCTGCGCCGCTCCATCCTGGTCGACCCCGAGCCGATTCTTCAGCGCCTGGGCGAACTGATGAAGGTGAATGACCGGTCTCCCTTTGCGGCCCAGCTCCGCGCGGCGATCGAGGATGGCTACAAGCGGCTGATCGCCCCCAGCGTGGAAACGGATGTGTCGGTGGAGATGAAGATGAAGGCCGACCGGGCCGCGGTGGAGATTTTCGCCAATAACCTGCGCAGTCTGCTGCTGGCGGCGCCGCTGGGCGGGCGCAGCGTGATCGCCGTGGATCCCGGTTTCCGGACCGGGTGCAAAGTGGTGGCGCTCGATGCGACCGGCAAGTTTCTGACCAATACCACCCTGTATCTCAGCCAGGGAGACCGGTCGGAGATGGAGGCGCGCATTGATCTGGCCAAGCTGGTGGCGAAGGTTCAACCCGCCGCCATCGCCATCGGCAATGGCACGGCAGGCCGGGAAACCGAAGCGTTTGTGAGGGAGACGCTGGCCAAGGCCAACATCAAGAACATCATGGTGATCCAGGTCAACGAGGCGGGCGCCAGTGTCTACAGCGCGTCGGAGGTGGCCCGGGAGGAGTTTGCCGATCTCGATCTGACGGTTCGCGGCGCGATTTCCATTGGGCGCCGCCTGCAGGACCCGCTGGCAGAACTGGTCAAGATCGATCCCAAGTCCATCGGGGTGGGGCAGTATCAGCACGATGTCTACCAGCCGCTGCTCGCGCAGAAGCTGGAGGACGTGGTGGTCAGTTGCGTGAACCATGTGGGCGTGGAGCTCAATACCGCCAGCGCCTTCCTGCTCGCGAGGGTGTCGGGTGTCGGTCAGAGTCTGGCCAGGAAGATCGTTACCCAGCGCGACAAGGCGGGCGCGTTCAGCAGCCGTGTTCAATTGCTCAAGGTGGCCGGCCTGGGACCCAAGGCCTTTGAACAGGCGGCGGGCTTCCTGCGCATTCGGGGGGGCGATCATCCGTTGGATGCGTCCGCCGTTCATCCCGAGCGGTATGCACTGGTGGAGAAGATGGCCAAGGACCTGGGCCTCGAACTGAAGGCGCTGGTGGGCAACGCCGAACGGGTCGACAAGATCGATATCCGGAAGTACGTCAGCGCCGAGGTGGGCGAGCCGACCCTCAAGGACATTATTGCCGAACTCAAGAAGCCGGGCCGTGACCCGCGTGAAACGTTCGAAGCCTCCTGTTTCCGTGACGACGTGACCAAAATGGAGGATCTCAAGGCCGGCATGGAGTTGACCGGGATTGTGACCAACGTCACGGCATTCGGGGCCTTCGTGGATATCGGGGTGCATCAGGACGGGTTGATTCACGTTTCCGAGTTAGCGGACCGTTACATCACCGATCCGGCCGAGGTGGTGCAGACGGGCGTGCGGATCAAGGTCCGCGTGCTCGATGTGGATATTCCGCGAAAGCGCATTGCCCTCAGCGCCAAGAGCAACAGTCGGCCCGGGGCGGGCGGCGCGGGCAAGCCCGGCGCCGCGCGGCCCTTGGAACGGCGGAATCAACCTGCTGGAGGAGGTGCCCGGCCTGCGCCACGCCCGTCCTTCAGCAGTAATCCGTTCGGCTCACTGGGCTTGTGACAGCGAGGTCGCCCTGACGGTAACGGAGTCGCCGGCGAAACTCAGCCGGCATCCAGTTTAATGACCCCTCGTTGGCGCTTCACGGTGATGATGCGCTGTTTCAGGATATCCAAAACTCGGCGGGGATTTGGCAGCGCCGCGAGGATCAGCCGAGGAGTGGTTTCATCGCGCCCCACAACGGTGATCCTGCCGATGCCGAGCATGCGGTCGAGCAACGATTGGTGAAACTGAAGGTCCTCCACATGCCAGAGTTCGAGGGTATCAATGTCCTTGGACAGCACGCCCCGCTCGAAGTCGATGCGGTAATTGCTGATGCGGTACCTTACGCTGCGGACCCAGAGGACCGGCAGGCCTGTCACGACCGCCGCGAGCATGATGCCGATCCAAGGCACCCACCAGCCCTGCGCCCTCAGTGCCACGCCGCCCGCGATGAGACCCGCGCCCAGAATGACGCTAAACAGAATTCGGCCTATTGATCCGCGCAGAGCCGGGCTGCCCTCAAAATAGACGACCTCGTTATTGTCAGTCGGGTTGTCAGCCGGATAGGCGGAAGCGTCATCGGGGTTCAGGCGTGAGTTCTCATCGGTCATGGTTCATCTCCTCTTGGAAGTTTCACTCTGCCGTGATGGTCAGGGAGACGGTGCGGTTCTTGAGTCGCCCGGCCGGCGTGTCGTTGGGGAAGGGCGGGGCTTCGTCGCCTTGCGAGGTGGCGGAGAGGACGGCGTTGGTTAGGCCGACGTCGTACCGCAGGAACTGAACCACTCGTGTGGCCCGGGCCAAGCCGAGGGCGTAGTTGTCGCGATAGGGCCCGCCGCCGCGCATGGGCGTGTCATCTGTGTGGCCCCGCACTTGAATGAGCATGGATCGTTCGGCTTGAGCCAGAGCGGCGGCGGCCTGTCGCAGGACAGTTCCAGCCTGGGGAGACAGAGTCGTGTGACGGGAAAACACGGGTTCGAGGAAGGTGAGGGTTGTCGTGTTCCCGGTCGTCGTGACCTGAACGCCTTCGATATTCAGTGAAGCGGCCCAGGCGGAGGGCGATGCCGACGGGGCTTGGACGTCGGGCTGGGGGGTGAGTTCGTTGGCCGCCGTCTCGTCAGGGATAGAAGGTTCATCAAGGTGGACCGTGCTGTCCCCAGCGCGGTCAGACGCCGGTAGGGACACCGGCG
>JBAXWO010000096.1:0-7691 GCA_037128375.1 bacterium | reverse complement strand
TACAGCGTCTTTCGGCCAGCCGACAAGCGGCGGCCCTACAAAGGAATAACCACAACGCGAATTGCTGAGGCGCTCCAAGACGGACTTGACAGTTGAGCCAGCCTGCTCCAATAATCGCCCCGTTTAATGACGCACCGGACGCAGAAACCGTCAGCATGACCGAGAGAACATCATTCTCCCGCAGTTGCATTGCGTATTCTGCCCATCCTGCAAGGAATCGATGACGGATACGACGATCAGTTTCACGGCACCGGCGTCTTCGCCGGAAGTCGGTGTCATTCCGGTTAGCCCCGACCGCGTGACCACAGACGGCAAATTCTTCCGCCTCGGGGAGAAGAAATTCTACCCGAAAGGGGTCACGTACGGACCCTTTCAGGATTCGGTCGATGCCCCGCATTTCCCCGCCCGCGACCGCGTCAGGGCCGATTTCGAACTGATTCGCGGCATGCACGCCAATTGCCTCCGCGTTTACTATGTTCCCCCGCCCTGGTTTCTCGACCTGGCCCAGGAGTGCGGCCTTAAGATCCTGGTGGAATACCCCTGGGCCAAACATACGTGTTTCCTGGATGACCGGGCCACACGGGAAGAGGCCCGCCGGGCCACACGGGCCACCGCCGAAGCACTGGCCGGCCATCCGGCCGTCTTTGCGATCACACTGGTCAACGAAATCCCACCTGACATCGCCCGGTGGTATGGCCACCAGCGCGTTGAGGAATTCATTGAGGAACTCGCCCTGATCGTCAAGGAGGTGGATCCCCACCGGTTGGTTACCTTCGCCAACTTCCCTCCCACCGAGTTCCTCCGGCCCGACGGCCTGGATTTCGTCAGCTTCAATGTTTACCTCCATGATGCGCAGCCTTTCGCCAATTACCTCGACCGGCTGCAGAGCATCGCCGAGGGCAAGCCGCTGGTCCTGACCGAGTTCGGGCTCGACTCCATTCGCGAGGGGGAGGACCACAAGTCCCACGTCCTGTCCGCGCACATCGAAACCGCCTTCCGGGCCGGCGTGGCCGGCATGTTCATCTTCGCCTTCACGGATGACTGGTACACCGGAGGGCACCAGATCGAAAACTGGGCTTTCGGCCTGACCGACCGCGCCCGCACCCCGCGCGAGGCCTACCACGCGGTCTCGCGGCAATACGAACGGGCTCCCTATTTCCCGCTCTCGGCCACCCCCAAGGTCAGCGTGGTCGTGGCCAGCTACAACGGCGCGCGAACCCTGGTCGACTGCCTGAGATCCCTGATCCATCTGAACTATCCCGACTACGAGGTCATCCTGGTGGACGACGGTTCAACCGACGAAACCCCCGCCATCGCGCAGGACTTCCCCTCGGTCCGCACGATCCACCAGCGAAACCTGGGCCTCAGCGCGGCCCGCAACACCGGGATCGCCGCCAGCACCGGCAGCGTCATCGCCTTCACCGACAGTGACTGCCGTGCGGATGAGGACTGGCTTTATTACCTCATCCTCGACCTGTTGCGCGCCAAATCGGCAAGCATCGGCGGCCACAACTTCGCGCCACACGAGGATAACGACGTTGCCGCGTGCGTCGCGGTTTCGCCCGGTGCCCCGGCTCACGTCCTGCTGGACGACCGGCGGGCGGAGCATATTCCCGGCTGCAACATGGCGTTCTGGCGCTGGGCGCTCGACGAGATCTCCGGATTCGACTCCCAATTCCGCGCCGCCGGCGATGACGTTGACGTCTGCTGGCGGTTGATCGAGCACGGGCATGACATCGCCTTCTCGCACTCGGGTTTTGTCTGGCACTACCGCCGCAACACCGTGAAGATGTACCTGAAGCAACAGCGCGGTTACGGCGTGGCCGAAGGAATGCTCCGCCACAAACATCCCGACTATTTCAACGAACTGGGCGGCATGCGCTGGCACGGCCGCATCTACACCGCCAGCCGGATGACCGACCTGTTCGGTCATTCCATCGTCTACCACGGCATATTCGGAAGCGCGCTGTTCCAAACCCTGTATACGCCCGAGCCTTCCGGCCTGCTCGACCTGGTCACCAGCCTCGAATGGCACGTGGTCGTGACGTGCGGCGGGATCGTCGCCGCCCTCCTGTGGCCTGTATTGTGGCCCCTGCCGGCACTGACCTTTCTGGCCAGCGTGGCCCTGCCCATCCTGAAGGCCGCCAAAGTTCCCCTGCCCCCGCGCCGGCGTCGGCTCTGGTCGCGCCCGCTGGTGGCAGCCCTCCACCTGCTGCAACCCCTCGTCCGGGGCTGGCCGCGTTATGCCCTGCGGCTGACCCGCCATGCCGCGCCGCGCGTCTCGCAGACCTACGTCGAACGGTTCGCCCGCCCCTACCCCCGCTACCGCCCCACCTACGCCGTCGCCTACTGGAATGAAACCGGGGATGACCGGCATTCTTTCCTGCGGACGCTGGTCGGGTTTCTGGAAGACCATCGCTGGGAAAATATGACCGACAGCGGCTGGGACGAGCACGACGTGACCATCTACGGCGATCGCTTCAGCCAGGTGCTGGTCACGACCGTCTCCGAATACCATGGCGGCAATAAGATCCTGCTGCGCGCCCGCCTGACCCCGAAGCTGACCCTCTCCAGCCGCATCCTGATCTGCCTGCTCGCCATCATCGTCAGCTTCTGTTTTGCGCAGTCGGCCCGGCTGGCGGTAACCGCCCTGCTGGCCATCCTGCTCGCCATCCTGTGCGGCCTCTATCTCCACTCCCGCAAATGCCGCACCCTGCGACTCGCGGCCGGCATGCTTGACCTGGTGGCCAAGGATCGGAACTGGATCAAACTGGCTCCCAAGGAAAACAAACCGGCCGATCCCCTGCCGGCGGACGACAGCTCCGAGAGGAAGAGCGGATCATGCGCAAATACCGGCGTCTGATCCGTTATGCCGCGCGGGAATGGCCGGCCCTGCTCGTCATCCTGGTGCTGACCTCCCTTTACTCCGTCGTGGCGACCCTCCAGCCGTGGCCCATGAAACTGCTGGTGGACTACGCGCTGGGAACCGGGGCCGGCGCCACCCCGCTTGCCTGGCTGCCGGAACTCAGCACGCCGGGCTGGATCCTCGCGGCGGCCCTGATGAGCCTCGTCCTGTTCCTTTTCAACACCGCGCTCGATGCCGGCCTTACATGGGCCTGGTCCGCGGCGGGACAACGCATGGTTTACGACCTGGCCGCGGACCTGTTCCATCGCCTGCAGCGACTCTCCCTGCTGTTCCATTCCCGCCGCAGCGTCGGCGACTCGCTCAGCCGGTTGACGGGTGACACCTGGTGCATCTATACCGTCACCGAGGGATTGCTCGTGGCGCCGTTGCAGAATCTGCTGCAACTCGTCACCATCGGAACGGTCGCGTGGGCGATGGACCCGACGCTCGCGCTGCTGACGCTGGCGGTCGCCCCCTTGCTGGGGGCCTCGGCCCTGCTTTTCGGACAGCCCCTGAAACGCCGCACCCGTTTTTCCCGCGAGGCCCAGGCCCGCCTGCTGAGCTTTGTGCACCAGACCCTGGGCGCCATTCCCATGGTGCAAGCCTTCGATACGGCCGGCCGGAATCGCCGCCGGTTTGACACCCTGGCCACGGAAACCGTTGCCGTAGCCCAGCGGCAGACCGTGATCAAAACCATCTACGAGATGGTGAACGGCCTGACGGTTACGCTCGGCACCGCGGTGGTCCTCCTCGTCGGCGGGCGACGCGTACTGGACGGAACGCTTTCCCTCGGCTCCCTGCTGGTCTTCATGGGTTACCTGCGCTCGCTGCATGGCGCCTGCCGCGGATTGATGGGTATTTACAGCAACATGAAAACGTCCGAGGCGAGCCTGGATCGCGTCAACGAGATCCTCGATACCGGTGACGAGGTGCCTGAGGCTCCAAACGCAAAACCCCTGCCGGATCGGGCGCCCGGCGTGGGCGGCTCGATCCGGTTCGAATCCGTGACCTTCGGCTACGCGCGCGGGGTTCCCGTGCTGCGGGACATCAGCCTGGAAGCCCGGCCCGGTGAAACCATCGCCCTGGTCGGCACGACCGGCGCAGGCAAAAGCACCCTCGTCTCCCTGATCCCGAGGTTGTTCGATCCCTGGTCCGGACGGATTCTTTTCGACGGGATGGAGTTGCGGCAGGCGCGCGTGGCCGATGTCCGCGCCCGCGTGGCGGTGGTGCTTCAGGATCCTTTCCTGCTACCCCTCTCCATCTCCCAGAACATCGCCTACGGCCGGCCGGGCGCCCCTGCCGCCGAGATCGAAGCCGCCGCCCGCTCCGCCAACGCCCACGAGTTCATCGAGCGTCTGCCGCAGGGTTATGAAACCGTACTGGGCGAACGGGGCGCCACCCTCTCCGGGGGGCAACGCCAGCGGCTCGCCATCGCCCGCGCCTTTCTCATGAACGCGCCGGTCCTGATCCTCGACGAACCCACGGCCGCGCTGGACGCCGGAACCGAGGAACTGCTGCTGGAGGCCCTCCACAGGCTCCAGGCCGGGCGCACCACGTTTATCATCGCCCACCGGCTCTCCACCATACGGCATGCCGATAAAATCCTGCTTCTCGATCAGGGACGCATCGCGGAAAGCGGCCGGCACGCCGAACTGCTGGCACGTCAGGGGGCCTATTATCATCTTTGCCAGCGGCAATTCGCGGCGGGAACAACCGGCGGGGAGGGCTTATGAAAGCCTGGTGGATCCGGCTCAGCCGCTACGCGATTCCGCAGTCAAAAGGACTGGCGCTCCTGGCCGCCCTGATGCTGGCTGCCATCGGCATCGATCTCCTCAAGCCCTGGCCGATGAAGTTCATCGTGGATAACGTGCTGCGCGGCGCGCCGCTGCCCGCGACCGCCGGCTGGATGACGCGACTGCCGGGCGGCGGAACTCCCTCCGCCCTGCTGGCCTGGCTGGCCCTGGCGACGCTGCTGATCTTTCTGGCCGCGCAGGGATTGCGCATGCTGCAAAATTACGTCCAGACCGGCGTCGGCGGCAAAATGCTCTACCATCTCGGCGCCGATCTGTTCGAGCATCTCCAGCGCCTTTCCCTGTCCTTCCATGCCCGCCACAAGTCCGGTGACCTGATCCGGCGTGTCACCAACGACTGCACCTGCGTGCGCGAACTGGTCCTCTGGGTCTTCCTGCTGGCGGCAACGTCCCTGATCAGTCTGGTCAGCATGCTGGCCATCATGTGGTCGCTCGATCGCCAACTGGCGATGGTGGCGCTGCTGGTGATTCCGCCGCTCGGCATTCTGATCCGCGCTTTCGCCCAGCCAATGGCACAGCTCACCTACGAGCAGCAACAGCGCGAGGGGGAGATGATGGCCCTCGTCGAGCAGACCCTGACCGCACTCCCCATGGTGCAGGCCTTCGCCCGGGAGAAGCACGAGGACAAACGGTTCCGCGCCGTCAGCCAGCATACCGTGGCCGCTTTCCTGCGGGCGATGGTGTCGCAACTCAAGTTCAAGATCGGCACCAGCTCGATCACGGCGGTGGGCACGGCGGCCATTATGGTCCTCGGCGGCCTGCGCGTGCTGGAGGGCGGGCTGAGCCTGGGCGGCCTGCTGGTGTTCCTCTCCTACCTGAGCGCCCTTTACGCCCCCATGGAAACGCTGGCCTATCTGGCCTCGGGTTTCGCGGGGGCGGCGGCCGGGGCGCGCCGGGTGCTGGAAGTCCTGGATTCGGATGAGGAGGTGCGCGACACCCCGGGCGCCGGTCCCCTGCCCCCCTGTCCGGCGCCGCGGGGCGCGCACATCCGCCTCGAACAGGTGCACTTCGGTTACCTCCCCGGTAAGCCGGTCCTCCAGGGGGTCACTCTAGAGGCACTGCCGGGGCAGCGCGTGGCGCTGGTCGGCCCGACCGGGGCGGGCAAAAGCACGCTGATCGGCCTGATTCCACGCTTCTTCGACCCCTGGGAGGGACGCGTACTGTTCAACGGCGCCGATCTGCGGCAGGTACGGCTGGATGCCCTGCGCGCCCAGGTCTCGCTCGTGTTACAGGACCCGTTCCTGCTGCCGCTGACCATCGCCGAGAACATCGCCTACGGCCGGCCCGGGGCCCCGCGCGCGGAGGTGGAGGCGGCGGCGGTCACGGCCCGCGCCGACGAGTTCATCCGCCGCCTGCCGCAGGGGTACGATACCGTGATCGGCGAACGCGGAACGACCCTCTCGGGCGGCGAAAAACAGCGGCTCTCCGTGGCCCGCGCCCTGTTGAAGGACGCGCCGGTTTTGATCCTTGACGAACCGACATCCGCATTGGATGCTGAAACGGAATTTTTGCTCATGGAAGGCTTGGATCGCCTGATGCAGGGGAGAACCACATTCATTATCGCACACCGGTTGGCGACCATCCGCCGCGCGGACCGTATCCTCTTCCTGCAGGATGGACGCCTCATCGAAGAGGGGACGCATAGCGAGCTGGCTTCGGCCGGGGGTCCCTACGCGCACTATTGCGATATCCAATTCGGCGGGAGCCCGCCATGAGCGGCACCCCGGAGGCCGGCCGGTGGCTGGACGGCGAACTGCCGGATAACGTGCGACTCGGCACGGGAACCGTCATTCAGGGCGCGCAGTGCTTCAAGCGTTTCCATAATCACGCAACAGGCGCCCTGGACATCGGACCGGACTGCACGCTGGACAACGTACACTTTGCCGCCGGCCCCGCCGGGCGCATCGTGATCGGGCGCTGCTGCTACCTCTGTGCGCCCATTTTGCTGGTGGAAGCCGAACTGCGCATCGGCGACTACGTCATGATCGGCTGGAACACGGTGATTGCCGACACCGATTTTCATCCGCTCGACCCGGCCCTGCGGGTGGCGGATGCCGTCGCCTGCTCCCCCCTGGGAAAAGGACGGGCACGCCCCCCCATTGACCGTCAACCGGTCACCATCGGCGACGACGTCTGGATCGGCCCGGCCGTCACGATTCTCAAGGGTGTTACCATCGGATCCGGAAGTTGGATCGAGCCCGGGACACTGATCACGCGCAGCGTGCCCCCACGCTCGCGGGTCAGCGGCAATCCGGGCCGCATCGTGGGTGAGGTATAAATGGAACCCAACCGCACGCTGGCAGAAGATTGGTACCCGGGCACGGTTCCGGAGAACGTCGCGCTCGACCCCACGGCGTACGTGGAATCGACCTATAGCTTCCGCGAGTTTCGCAGCCGGTCTCCGGTCGGACTGCGCATCGGGACCGGCGCCTCGGTATACCAGGGGGTTATGTTCGACGTGGGCCCTGCCGGCGAGGTCGACTTGGGAGAGTTTGCGCTGGTCAACGGGGGCCGCATCATCTGCGACTCGCGGATTGAAATCGGGGCCCACACCCTGATCTCATGGAATGTGGTGCTGATGGATTCCTACCGCCTGCCAACCGACCCAGTCGACCGGCGCCGGGAACTGGCGCGCGTGGCAGGTCGCGAGGACCGGACCCTTCCGGGTGTCGTTCCGGCCCGGCCCATTCGCATCGGTCCCAATGTCTGGATCGGTTTCGACACCTGCATCATGCCCGGGGTCACCGTGGGCGCGGGGGCCGTGGTGGGCGCCCGATCGGTGGTGACCGAGGATGTGCCGGCGCATATGATCGCGGCGGGGAATCCGGCACGGGTGATCAAGTCCGTTCCGCAGGAACAGTCAGGCAGCACGGGAAAGGCTTCATGAGAATCGCACTCGTATCGCAGGAATATCCGCCCGAGACCGCCCACGGGGGAATCGGCACGCAAACCTGGAACAAGGCCCGCTGGCTGGC
>JBAXWO010000095.1:0-7840 GCA_037128375.1 bacterium | reverse complement strand
TAGCGTGGTGGTTTTTCCGCTGCCGGTGGGGCCGGTGATCAGAATGACGCCGTGTGGCAGGGACGAAAGGGCCTCGATCGCCGGGCGCTGGTCCTCGCCCAGGCCGAGATGCTGAAGGTCGATGAACATCGCACTGCGATTGAGGATTCGCCTGTTGAAGGTTTCCCCATAACGGGTGCGGAGAATGGACACGCGCAGATAGAACTCCTCGTTTCCGGAACGAACCTTGATCCGGCCGTCATGCGGCTTGCGGCGTTCGGCGATATCCAGTTCGGCCATGATCTTGACGCAGGAGGCCACGGCCTTTCGGAACTTCTGGATTCCCTTGGGGAGCGGAATCTCCTGCATGATCCCGTCGATCCGGTAACGCAGGCGAAGATGGCTCTCGAACGGTTCAAGGTGAATATCCGTGGCGTTGCGCCGGATGGCTTCGGAGATGATCTGGTTTACGAACCGGATCATGCCCGCATCCGCGGCGTCCCTTCCCGTGGTGACATTGGTCTCCCGGATTTCGATCTCTTCGGAAAGAGCGGCCGCACTGATGCTGTCCACCGTCTCCGCTCCCAGCCCATAGAAGTGTTGCAGGGTGCGGGCCACTTCCCCCTCGGTGCAAAGAACCCAGTCCACCGCCAGATTGAGAACCATCCGGAGATTGTCGCTCACGGCAAGCGACGGAATCTGGCTGATTCCAAGAGTTAAGACGCTGCCCTTGAGTTCGAGGGGGATGACGCGGTAGTTCAGGGCCACTTTGGCGGGAAGCCGGCTGACTTCCTCGGACGTGATGCGGAAATCCGCGACGTTCCGATGGGGAATGTGGGTCAGGGCTGAGAGGGTATCCAGAACTTCGGCTTCCGGCACGAAACGATCCTTGACGAGCAGGGTGTCGAGGCGGCTTCCGGTCAGGGAGCAGCGGACGTTCAGTTCCTCGATTTGCGCCCGGGTGATCCGTCTGCGCTCGACCAGAACCTGCCCCAGCTCAATCATCAGATGGTCGGTAAATAAGCGTCTTTCGGAGGCGGGGGGCTGGTTGTCAGTCGGCATGCTTGCTCTCCGGGAAAGTTTGGGGGATCCCCCGCTCCAGCGTGGTGGACGATTGATCGGCCAGGTTCACGCCCAGAGTTTCCTCTTCGATGCTCGTGATTTTCAAGCCAAAGAGGTTGGTTCCCGCCTCATAGAAGACCGGCTTCAGGCCCTTGGAATCGGCGATGAGGGCCAGCGGGACGCCGTCCCCGCGTATGACCCTGCCGCGGTAGGTTAAGGTGACGGTAGCCTTGACGGGCACCGGTTTGACGGGTGGCTTCGAGGGAGTCTGGGCCGTCGGCGGAGTGGGGGGAACAGGCTTGGGTGGGGTGGGGGGAGGCGGGGTGCGGATTAACGCCCCCGGCGGGAAAAACAGATTGGCGGCGCGATTGGTTCCCGCCGCCTGTTGGATCTGCAGGTAGGCGAGAATGCCGAGTCCGGGCCTCGCTTGTTCCTGGGAAATTCCGGGTGCGATGGGGGGCGTCGCCTGAATGGGCGTCATGAGTTTCCACGCCCACCAGGCGGTCACGCCGGCCAGGGCGACGAGCAGGCAGAAGAATACCGCCCGGGCATTCGCTTGCTTCAGCCATTTCCAGAAGTTATCCATCGCCATTAACCATCAACCCTTCTAACCATGCCCGTCTCAATGTCCCAAGGGCCGCCGGGGTCGGCTGTCCCGGGGCACGTTCAACCCGCCGGCGAGATCGCCGGGATCCTTAAGGAAAACCATCGCGCCCATGACGGCCTTGATATTCAACACGTCGGAAGACGACCGTCCTGTGGTCTCCACGCGGAGGGCGCGCAGGATAAAGACATGGCCCGGCTCCATCACTACGTTCAATAATTCGTAGAGATCGTCCTGGGTCCCGTACAGGTCCAATTCAAGGGGGTATTCGCGGAAATATTCGATTCCGCCAGGGCTGCTCCGATGCGCGATAGGGGGGAGCGGGCGGAGTGCGCGCACGGTCTTGATCCTGAGATCCAGCGCGAGATCCACCAATTTTTCGACCACCCTGAGTTGCAGCATGCGCTGATAGGCGTCCTCGTCGCTGACGACGGCCTCATCCACTCCCAGGTCGTTGGGGAGGCTGATGCCCAGTGTGCGCGCCTTCTGGAGCAGCCTTTGTCGGACGGTGAAAAGGGCCACCTTGAAATCGATGTGGGCCACGCTCGATGTCGTGGCATCCTCGCGCGGCGAGATCCTGCCCAGATGGGTCACGGTGTCCTGCCATTCCTTTTCAAGCTGCCGGTAGTGCCCGACCTCCATATCCAGTTTGCGCTGAAGGGCGTCTTCGCCCAGCAGGTAGTTCTTTTGGGCCAATTCCGCGGCCATGCCTTCGATGTCATTCTCCAGCCGTTTCCGTTGCCGGTTCATGGGCAACAGCAGGAAGGTCCAGAGGACGAATAGAATGGCCCCGACGGCCAGGATGATGGTAACCACCTGCTGGCGTTCCGAGACTTTTCCCTGGATGCCGAGACTCACGGGGGCCCCACTTTCACGTCGATGACGAATCGCTTGAACCGGCGATCAGAACCCGGGTCGTCAACGATTTCAGGTTGCACCAGTTTATCGTCGCTCAACAGGTCGGCGGCTGTAATCAACTTTGACGTTTCCAGGCGGTCGATCAACGTCTGCACGGTGGAGAAGTCGGATTTGGGCGTATAGCCCTCGACAATGACGTGCTCAAGGCGGGATGACCTGTTTGTGGCGGCCTCGGACACGGTGGCGAGCCGTCGCCGCCGTCGATCGGGGATGGCGCTTTCAGCGGGAGAAAGCAGGGTTGAGGAAGGATTCTTGAAGGGATAGGACTCCCCGTCGCAAACCAGGGAGATCCAGTCGTCGGGGTGCTTGGCCGCCGCTACGAGGGACAGGACATCGCGGATCGTGGGGCCGATACGGAGGAGGCTGTCCACGGGGGCGGCCATTTCCCGTATCAGGTTGCCCTGGGCTTGGGCCATCTCGATCCGGGAGACCAAGCCCTGCCGACGTTCCAGGCTGGCGCGCTGCGCGCCCAGATGCCTCTCCATGCGCTTGTAATCGTAATACCCGCCGACCACGCTGACCATAAGAAGAAGGGCGGCGGCCGCTCCGGCGGCCAGCCAGAAGGGTTTTTGACGGCGGAAGGCGTGTTCGTCGCGGATGGACTTCGGCAGGAAACTGATCTCGCACTTTCGCGGTTGCGCGCCCGCGCAGGCCAGGCCTGCGGCAATGGCCCAGGGAGCCGGCGGCAGGCACTTGCCTTCCGTCGGGAGGCGAATATCCGTTACGACCTCCATCCCCGTCTTCATGGCCACGTAACTGGCCAAACCAGTCAGCAGCGCGCCGCCGCCGGAGAGTACCAGGCGGCGGGGGCGGTCCACAGGTTTGGGGAACAGGCTGTTGAACACCGCCAGGCAGGACTGGAATTCCGAGAGCCACAAATCGGCCACGCGCTTCATGGCCGCATTGATTGCCGGATCGGCATCGTTGAGCGAGCACTCCCCGGTGACTTTTGCGTTTTCCGCCTGGGGGATTTGCACCTGCCGGATCTTGGCCAGCGCCTCGGTGAAGGGGTGCCCCCCGACGGCGAAAGCCCGTGCGAACATCAACCCCTCCGGACTGCCGATGGCGATTTCCGTGGTGGAAGCGCCGATATGCGCGAATAGGGTGGGGCCCGCCGCATGGGCGGGGGCCAGGGCGTTGAACAGGGCGATAGGGGCGGGGATAACGTCGAGAATTTCCAGGCCCAGGTCCCGGACCCAACTCATGGCTTCCTCGATTAGTGCAGGTCGGGCCATGGCGATGAGCGCCCGACGCCCGTCCTGGACACCGCCGAAGGGAGCCACGTCGTAGGCCATGTTCTCCGAAGCCATATCGCGCAACTTCAGGATTTCCACGGAGGCGGCCTGCTCGATGCTGCGCGGGTCGCCGGGCACCAGGAACAGGGGATGGAACATCGCCTGCTGGCCGGGAAGGCCGATGATGCAGTCGGCGCCGGTAAGGTCATGTTCCTTGATCCAACGGGCCAGGAGTGCCCTGCGATCAAGGGCGCCGTCCGGCAGCCGGAGGGTCTCCGCGCGAACCACCTCGATGCGATCGCCCTTCGCGACAACCACCACCGCTTTTGCGGTATGGCGGCCAATATCGAGTCCGAGCACCTGTTTTCTAGTGACCACAGTCGATTCCTCAGGGGGTGACGTTCGCCTCGGGCGGCGCCACCGGGACCAGGTTCTCGCCACGTTCAGAAATGATCGTGGCGGTGACGAAGATTAGCAGATTCTTTTGATCGGTGTCGGTCAGGTCGTTCTGGAAAAAGAGCCCGATCAACGGGAGGGCCGAGAGGAAGGGAACCTTTTCCTTGCGCTTGCCCTCGGAGGAGGTGATTAGCCCGCCCATCACCACGGTTTCGCCACTCTGTACGATCACTTCGGTTTCGATCTTGCTGCGGCGGAAGACAGGTAGCTTGACCGAGGACAGGCCGTTGGAGGTGGAATTCTGCCCGTTGTTTCCCGTTCCCACTTCGTAGGTCTCATAGCGAACAAACTCGCTGATTTCGGGGAGGAGTTGAAGCGTAATGCTGCCCATATCGGCACCGACGCTGGGGCGGGCCTTGAGTTCGATCCCCAACTCCTCCAGTTTTGGCGCCCCGACCGGAACCAGTTGCGAGGAGTAGACGGTGGTGCCGTTCCCGCTCGGGACCGTACTGGGAACGGATTGCACATTGTATTCGTCATAGTAGCGGAAATCCTCGCCCACACGGATGCTGGCGGTCCGGTTGTTGACCGTGGTGACCTTGGGCACGGAGAGCGTGCGGGCTTTGCCGGTTTTTTCGAGGGCGTGGATGACCGCCTTGAACATGGGGTCGGTCAGAAGCCCCTCGTAGGTCATGTTCAGTCCTTGGGCGGCATTCGCCGGGGCGGTGAAGCCGACGGTCTTGCCCATGTTGATCTGGGTCTGGCTTTTGCCGTCCGACTTGGAGACGATCAGGGGGCTGTTGAGCACCCAGTCGATGCCCAGTTCGCGGAGGTCGGTCACGCCGGTACTGATGAAGCGCGCTTCAATCAGCACCTGCGGCGGGCAGACGTCCATCGTCTCGATGATGTCCTCGACCCTGGCCAGGTTCTCGACCGTATTCTTGACGATCAGCGCATGCGATTTCTTGTCGAAAAGCAGATCCGCCCCTTCCGGCTGGGGCACAAACCGCTGGATGGCCTGCACGATGGGCACGTTATCGCCTTCGGTGTCGCCTGCTTGCCCGCTGGTGCCGGCACCGGTGCTGGTGCCGGCGTCGAGTGTCCCGTCGATGCCTTTGCGCAAACGGTACATGCGGGTTTCCATGGGGATCGCCCCCTGACCCTGGGCCTGGGGCGTGGCCCAGATGATATTTTCGCCGACGAAGAACGAGACGCCGAGGTTGCGGGAGACGTAGTCGAGGATCTCGGTGAGAGGGACCTGATCGGCATGAATGGTCATCGTCTTGTCGCCGGGCAGGTTATCGGCAACAATGTTCACCTTCTCCGACGCGCCCAGGGTCAGGATAAAGTTGGTCAGGTCCACGTTATCGAGGTGGACGGTGACTTTCTTCTCGAGGGCCTTTTGCATGGCGTTGCCCGGGGTACGGAGGGGAGCGGATTGGCCGTTGACGGTCCGACGCAGGCCGTAGGTGTCCGGGATATCCTTCTGGCGGTTGGCATCCGTGGTCATGCGCTTGACGGTGACCGCCGCGCGGGCGGCGGCGCGGGCGGCGCGCTGCTCTTCAAGTTTGGCCATGATTTGACTCTGCAGGGATTCCAATCCGGCCAGGTCGGGATTCGCCTGAGCCAGATCCACGCATTCCAGCATGGCGCCGGTGTAGTCGCCTTTCAGGAACAGACTCTCAGCTTTTTCCAATTTCGGCGAGGTTGTCGTTGCGCCGTCCATTCCGGGGCCCCGCGTGGTGGTGCAACCCGACAGACCCGCCACGACCAAAAGGATGGTCAGGATTCGTGATACGTTTTTGATCATGTGAGCTGCTCCCTTGCTACCTCTGTGTGAATTCCCACGTCAGGGGACCTTCGTAAATACTGCCGACGTAAGACACGTTCAGGGTCAGGCCATCCCTGGGGTTCCCCGCTTCCGTAGTCTCGACGGTGCGTTCGCGCCAGTGGTGATAACACCTGATGACCGGAAAAAGAGTCTCACTGTAGGGTTGTGGGGCGGTGGAGGTATCCCCGTATGCAAGTTGACGATTCTTTACTTCCTTCCACGTGGCATCGGGGCTGAGGTCGGTTGAGTTATTCACATAGTCACGCCAACGCCACGCATCACAAGGCGCTCCGTTAAATTCGTACATGTAACTGCAGGCGAGAATGCCGTTGGTCCTGTGAAGTGACTCATCATTGTGGTTGTCACTCACTCTTCTATAGTTGAGATCTGTTTCCGTAGCCAACAGCTCCCTTGGCTTGCAGGCAAACTCGTTCGTGCCCTGGTAACGGTCAGACTTGCAGACGTAAACATCGCGGCTCGGAATGTACCTCGGGAATAGATCGGACAGCCAGTTGGGCAAATCCCCATGGTCATCCTTATACATGATCAATCCCACGCTGAGTTGGTGGAGGTTGTTCTTGCAGTCGGTTTGGCGGGCTCTTTCACGGGAAGATTGCAGGGCAGGCAGCAGCAAGGCGGCCAGCATGCCGATGATGGCAATGACCACGAGCAGCTCAATGAGGGTAAAGCCCCGTGTTCTATTCCCGGCGACGGTCATGTGATCTGTGACTCGAAAATTCACGCTGTCCTGTCTCAAAACCAGATTGACCCTACTCTCCCGGGAAGTCATGTGCGAGCAAAAAGGTGTTTGGACCTTCCCTGCAATGTTTAGCAGAAATCGTGCCGCTCTCACTTTTCGGGTGTTTCGAGGTTTTTCTGTCGCCCTTTGCTCACTTATCGTGCCGTCAGGAGGAATAATCTGCGTCCGTTTGTGCACAACGCTTGCTAAGAATGTGTCGTTTTGTATACACATTTGCTTCCGAGTCGCTTCCTATGGCGGGTTTTGGGGTGGGTACGGGAAATGCTGTGTTTTCGGAGCCAGGCGGGTGAACAGGGGTGGTTACATTTTGAAGTGGGTTATTAGAGTTCTCATGGCGGGGCTGTTGGCGGGGTCGGTCCAGGCCGCGCCGGCGGTGCAATGGCGTTTCCCGGAGTATCCCCGGCGCGCGATTTTTCAGGTGCCGGTTGCGGCGGGCACGGGTCTCGTGCTGAGGGTGGATCGCGAGGGTGGCATGCCGGTGTCGCGCGAGGGGTTTCTGGCCTGCGGCCCGGACGGTTCCGTGCTCCCGCTCGGCGTGATCCATGCGGAGGCGGACGAGGTTATTCTCGCCGTGGAGGCTCCCCGGTCCAAGGGGTTCCAGGGCGAGGTCTATTACGGGTCCAGCCCGACCAACGGGCCTGTGACGTCCCCGAAGACGGATGCGGAGGCGGAACCGCTGGCCGTTGGAATCCTGCGGTTGGGTGGCCGCGCCATTCCGAACTCCTGGGAACGGTTGAGGTACCTGATCAAGGTGCCCCTCGGTCAGATCAAGACCCCGCTTCTGGCGGCTGGTTTTGAGGGGATTGCCGAGGCGATGGATCAAGGGGTGGCGCCGGCGGGGACCCCTGGCAAGCCCGAAAGTAAGCGCGACAAGGGGGGCGTGCAACTGGCTACGGTACGCTCGTTCCTGCTTTGTCCCCGTGGGGGAACGTATCGATTTGCGGTGGATTGCCGGGATGCCGGTTTTGTCTTGGTAGACGGTGATCTGGTCGCCACCTGGCCGGGGGAACATGCGTCCGGAGCCTGGCAGGTGGGGGGGCCTGTCTCCCTGAAGC
>JBAXWO010000094.1:0-7912 GCA_037128375.1 bacterium | reverse complement strand
AAATTCTTCTCCGAAAATTATGCGACGCATGTTCGTCGCATCGCTGTACGGAACAATCTAATCTACTGCCGCAGAATGGATTACGATCAAGAACCTGGTGTGTGAGGGCGGCTTTCTCGCGACTCTTTGGCTGTTTATCATGAAAACACCGGTGCTTTACCCGCTGACGGTTTTTCTCGGGGCCTTTTTGCTCTTCCAGGTTCAGCCTCTGATCGGCAAGTATTTCCTGCCCTGGTTCGGAGGGGTACCGACGGTGTGGACCGCCTGTCTTCTGGGCTTCCAGGTCCTTTTGTTGCTGGGGTATGGCTATGCCCATCTTCTGGTTGGCAGGCTGAAGGGCCGGCGGCAGGCGATCGTTCATGGCGCGCTTCTGGTGCTGTCGCTGGTCGTGATGGCGCTGTTGCTGTCCGTTTGGGAGGCGCCGATTCTGCCGGGCCCGGCGTGGAAGCCGGACGGAACCGGATCGCCTGTGGTCCGGCTTCTTCTTCTGGTTACGGTCAGCATTGGCATTCCTTTTGTTCTGCTGTCCACAACCAGCCCGCTGCTGCAGGCGTGGTTCAGTCTGTCCCATCCCGGGCGTTCCCCCTATCTGCTTTATGCGCTGTCCAATGCCGGTTCCCTTGTGGCGCTTCTGACCTATCCGGTCATGGTGGAACCCTGGCTGCCCCTGAAGTCGCAGGCTCTGCTCTGGTCGGGCGGATACGTGGTATATGCGGCGGGTTGCGGGCTTTGCGCGGTACGGGCATACCGGGTACTCGGGGAAAAGTCCGCGGCCACGCCTGCCAGGGGGGCTGACGAGCCCGCCCGATTGCCATGGGCGCGCGGCCTGCTATGGCTTGGCCTGCCGGCTGCTTCCTGTGTGATGCTGCTGGCGACGACGCATTTGATCTGCCAGGAGATCGCGGTCATTCCTTTTCTCTGGATCGTGCCGCTGAGCTTGTACCTGCTGAGTTTCATCCTGTGTTTCGCGGGTGAGCGGGGGTACTGGCGCGGGTTCTACTGGGTGGCGTTTGTCCTGGCCCTGGTGGCGGCCTGCTGGCTGCTTGGAAAGGGGCCCGGCCTTTCAATCTGGAGCCAGACGCTCGGGTTTTCCGCCGTGCTGTTCTTCTGTTGTATGCTGTGTCACGGCGAGTTGTTCAGGCTGCGCCCGTCGCCCTCCCGACTGACTCTCTTCTACGGACTGATGGCGTTAGGTGGGGCGGTGGGGGGCATTCTTGTGGCCTTGGTGGCTCCGCGGATTTTTGACGGACCCTGGGAGTATCATGCCGGTCTGTTTCTGTGCGCGGTTCTGGCGGTCAGTGTGCTGGCGTCCGATCCAACATCGAGGTTCCGGCGGTTTCGGGCCATACGGCTGTCGTTGCTGGCGATTCTGGTCGTATTGGAGGCGGTTCTGGGGAAAACGGTTTCGGACTCGAAACGGACGGCACTCTACACGGCGCGGAGTTTTTTTGGCACGCTCCAGGTCAAGGCCACTGACGCGCAGGATCCGGACCGTCGCCTGCTCAGATTATACAACGGGGCGACGTTGCACGGGACGCAGTTCGACGCGGCCGCGCGGCGGCGGGAACCGGTGGCGTATTACGGGCGGGCGAGCGGCATCGCCCATGCCTTCCAGGGCTTACGGGAGCGGGGCGGACCGGGGCCGTTGCATGTGGGGGTGATCGGACTGGGGGTGGGCACCCTGGCGGCGTATGGGCGTGAAGGGGATACCTTCCGGTTCTACGAAATCAACCCGGATGTGGTGGCGGTGGCGGAGGGTGAGGGGGGCTTCTTCTCCTACCTGCAGGACAGCGCCGCGACGGTCCGGATTGTCATGGGCGATGCCCGCCTTTCCCTGGAGCGCGAGGTCAGGCTGGACGAGGTCCCGAAATTGGATCTGTTGGCGGTGGATGCCTTCAGTAGTGATTCCATTCCCGTGCACCTGCTGACGCGGGAGGCGGTGGAACTTTATTTGAAGCGCCTGCGCCCCGGCGGCGTGTTGGCGTTGCACATCTCCAACCGATATTTCAACCTGTGGCCCGTCACAGCCCGCCTGGTCCGCTCCCTTAACCTGCAGGCCGCGCTGATCCATGCCGTGAAGGACGATGAACGCGGCGACTGTACGTCCTTCTGGGTGCTGGCGACGGAAGATGCCGCATTTCTGGAGCAACCGGCCATTGCCGCGGTGGCGACCAACGTGGCAGTGGCGGCGTCCGCGCCGCTCTGGACAGACCAGTTGAGCGATCTTTTCCGGGCGCTCAGGTAGGTCCTGTTCCGGCGATTGCGGGCCCGCACTTTTTCCATTCTGAATTCTGGATTCCGTCCCTCAAATCCGGTATCCTCCAGCCGTTATGAAAGTCTTCAATACCCTCTCTCACCGTCTTGAGGAACTGGTTCCGCTGGAGGGACGCCGCCTGGGTCTCTATACCTGCGGCCCAACCGTCTATAATTTCGCGCACATCGGGAACTTCCGGGCCTACCTGTTCGAGGATCTCCTCCGGCGAACCTTGAAATATTTCGGGTTCGAGGTCAACCAGGTCATGAATCTTACCGATGTGGATGACAAAACCATTGCCGGTGCGATCAAGGCCGGCCTGTCGCTCGATGCCTATACCCGGCGGTTCAAGGACGCCTTTTTCGAGGATTTGAAGGCGCTCAACATCGAGCCGGTAGAGCATTATCCCGCCGCCACCGATCACATCCCGGAGATGATTGCCCTCATCCGGACCCTTCTGGCCAAGGGGCATGCCTACCAGTCGGAGGACGGCTCGGTCTACTTCAGCGTGTCCAGTTTCCCGGCCTACGGAAAACTGGCGCACCTGGATATGGCGGGGTTGAGACCAGGCGCCCGCGTGGCGCACGACGAGTACGAGAAGGAGAATGTGGCCGATTTCGCGCTCTGGAAGGCCTGGGACGCGAAGGACGGGGATGTGGCCTGGGATTCCCCCTGGGGGCGCGGCCGGCCGGGCTGGCATATCGAGTGCTCCGCCATGAGCACCAAGTACCTGGGCGAGAGTTTTGACCTGCATACCGGCGGGGTGGACAACATATTCCCGCATCATGAGGATGAAATTGCGCAAAGCGAGGCGGCCAGCGGAAAGCCGTTTGTGCGCTATTGGATGCACTGTGCGCACCTGGTTGTGGACGGGCGCAAGATGTCCAAGTCGCTGGGCAACTTCCATACGTTACGGGACGTTCTGGACAAAGGCTACACGGGGCGGGAGACGCGGTTTGCGCTGATCTCCGGCCACTATCGCCAGTCGCTCAATTTTTCCTTCGACGCGCTGGGGGCGGCCCGTAATGCGCTCGAGAGGTTGGACGAGTTCCAGGCGCGGCTGGGGGATGTCGCGGCGCAAAGCGCGTCGCCCGGGGCGGCTTTGCCCGACTGGGCTGAGGCGGCACGCCTGAAATTCGACTCCGCCCTGGCGGAGGATCTCAACATCGCCGAATCCCTGGGTGCCCTGTTCGACATGGTCCACGCCGGGAACAAGGCGATGGATGCCGGGCTGGTGAGCCGGGAGCAGGCGGGAAGGTTGCGGGACCTGATGACGGGTTTTGACCGCGTCCTGGGGTTTCTGGCCAAGCCGCAGGAAAGCGCTCCCGGGGAGGCCCTGCGACTCCTGGAGCAACGGCAAGTAGCCCGCCTGGCCAGGAATTGGCCCGAGGCGGATCGTGTGCGTAATGAACTCGCGGCCATGGGATGGGTGATCCAGGACACGCCCCAGGGAGCGAAGTTGAAGAGAAAATAAATGAGGGGATTCAGGATTCAGGATTCTGGATTCTGGATTCCATATTCCATTGCTTCCAGCTCGCAAAACCATGACAAAACACGGTAAATTCATCACGTTCGAGGGCCCGGAAGGCGGAGGGAAATCCACCCAGGTCCGGCGGCTGGCCGAGCGGCTCAAGACGGCCGGGGTTACGGTACTGTCCACGCGCGAACCGGGCGGCACCCCGACGGGCGAAGTGATCCGGGGGATTCTCCAGCATGATCACGCCGGCGAACCGATCTGTCCGGAGGCGGAACTCCTCTTATTCGAGGCCAGCCGCGCGCAACTGGTCCACCATGTCATCCTGCCCGCCCTGAAGAAGGGGACGTGGGTGCTGTGCGACCGGTTCATCGATTCCACCGCCGCCTACCAGGGCTACGGGCGGGGGTTCGATCTGAAGGCGGTCGTGGACATCAACACGTTCACCGTGGGCGAGTGCGTGCCGGACTTGACGATCCTGCTCGACGTTGAAATACCGACGGGCATGAAGCGGCTGTCGCATCGGAACCGGGAACACCAGACCAGCCACGACCGTTTCGAACGGGAACAGATCGAATTCCACGAACGCGTGCGCGCGGGTTATCTCCAGCTCGCCCGGCGCTGGCCCGAGCGCATTCGGGTGATTGACAGCATGCGTGACGAGGCGGCGGTGGAAGAGGATGTCTGGGCCGTGGTGTCGGCACTGACGAAACCGTAAGGGGAGGCGACGTTTTCAAGCCATGGCTGCGCAGGAATCCAGAGTGACGCGGGCGCTTGCCGCCTTCGACGATGCTCTTCAAGCCGGTCGCGTGGCGCAGGCTTACCTGGTGGTTGGAAATGTCCGGGAAGAGGGCCTGCCGTTCGCGGAAGGCGTGCTTGCGCGGCTGCTCTGCCAGGGCATGCTCAAGCCCTGCGGGGAGTGCCCCGCCTGCACCCAGGTGCGGGAGCGGGCGCATCCGGACGCCGTCTGGATCGAGCCCGAGAAGAAATCCCGTACTGTGGGGATTGACCGGATCCGGGACTTGCAGCGGCTGGTTTACCAGACGACCTTCTCCGGCTCATGGAAGGCAGTGGTGGTCGTCGGCGCCGACCGGGTGGGGGAGGATGCCTCCAACGCGTTTCTCAAGACTCTGGAGGAGCCGCCGCCGCGAAGCCTGTTCCTGCTGCTGACGGACAGTCCGCAGGCGATGATGCCCACCATTTTGTCGCGATGCCAGCGTCTGGTCCTATCGACGGAGCCGGAGGGCCTTGCGGAGCCGTGGCGGACGCAGTTGACGGAGATCCTGGCGACTTCCATGGAGGGCGGGTTGGTGGGCCGTCTTGCCCGCTGTATCCTGCTGGGGCAGTTGCTGGACCAGATGAAAAAGAGCGTGAAGGAGGAGGACGAGCGCGCCGAGGGCGAGGACGTTGAGGATAAGACGCTCGACGCCCGCATGGAGGCCCGCTATCGCGGTTTGCGAAGCCGGGTCGTGCGTGCCATGCTCTTCTGGCACCGTGATGTGCTGCTGACCGTCTGCGGTACGGAGACGTCCCTGTTGCGCTATCCCGGGCAGGCCGAAATCATCGTCGCCCAGGCGCGGGGCCTTACCTACCGTGATGCCGTGCGGAATCTTCAGGTGATCGAGGGGATGCAGCGGCAGTTCGATCGCAACGTGACGCAGGATACCGTGATTCAGGTGGCCATGAACGCCTTGGCCGGATAGGGACTTTCCATGTACCGAACGGCGGATATAGTGCTCGAGGATGATGCCATTCTGCATGCCGTCAGCGCGGCGGACCTCGCGATTCATCCGGGCGACATGTGTGTGGTGGAGTACATCAGGGTGCCGGAATTCGGGCGGGTGGTTCATCTCGTGGACCACGCCGGGGACCTGCCCGCGCCCAGCCTGGCCGCCGCCATCCTCAGGCGCGCCACACTGCAGGATCAATCCAAGGCCAGGGAGAACGCGGTGGTGGGCCGGATGGCGGCCAAAACGGTTCACCGGCGGATCGAGGAACAAAACCTATCGCTGCACGTCGTCCAGATTCGATACAGTTTCAACCGGGCGGTGCTGCATATCTCCTATTCGGCGGAGGACCGTCTGGATTGCACTGAACTGATCCGGACGCTGGGCGCCGAGCTGCATACGCGGATCGAGATGCGGCAGGTCGGGGTCAGGGACGCGGCCAAGGCGGTGGGCGGAATGGGCGTGTGCGGACGGCAGGTGTGCTGTCGGTCCTGGATGCAGCATTTCGAGGCCGTCAGTGTCAAGATGGCAAAAGTGCAGCGATTAGCCCTGAACCCCGCGACGATCGGCGGGGTGTGCGGCCGTCTCAAATGCTGCCTGAAACATGAGTTTGATTGCTATCGCCGGCAAGGGGAGGTACTCCACCCGGAAGGGGCTTGCGTGAAATGCCCGGACGGTATGGGGCGGCCCCCCGGAGTCGAGGCGGCCGACGTGCAGTCCCTGTCGGAGGTGAAGGATGAAGCGTGGGAGAAAGGGGAGGGAAAACTATGAAAATACTGGTTCTTAACGGACCGAATCTGAACCTGCTGGGCACGCGTGAACCCGGCATCTACGGGTCCTTGTCTTTGGCGGACATGATGAAAGGCCTTCAGGATCACGGGCGTGCAAACGGGGTTGCGGTGGAATGGTGTCAGTCCAACGAGGAGGGGGAACTGGTCACGCGGATTGGTAAGAGCCAAGGGGTGTACGACGGTTTGATCCTCAATCCGGCGGCCTATACCCACACGAGTGTGGCCATTCGGGATGCCCTTCAGGCCGTGGCCGTACCCTGTGTGGAGGTGCATTTGTCAAATATACAGGCCCGGGAAGCCTTCCGGCACACGAGTCTTACGGCCGCCGCCTGCATCGGGCAGATTGCGGGCTTTGGCGCGCGCAGTTACCTCCTTGCCCTGGACGCCTTGCTGGGGTATCTAAAGACATCAACAGGAAAAGGATGAGTATGAAACCAGTTCAGCTTGTGGTGGTGGGGTCGGTCGGGCTTGATACGATCGAGACCGCGACGGCCCGGTGTGAGGAGATCCTGGGCGGATCGGTCAGTTATGCCTGCGCGGCGGCTTCGTTCTTCGTGCCCGCGGGCATGGTGGGTGTGGTTGGCTCCGACTTTCCGGCGGCACACACGGCGTTGTACGGGAAGTTCGGCATTGATCTCAAGGGTTTGAAACAGGTGGAGGGGAAGACGTTCCGATGGTCGGGCGTGTATGAGACCGACATGAACAATCGCCGGACACTCTCCACTGAACTCAACGTTTTTGGTTCGTTCATGCCCGAATTGCCTGCGGACTATCGCGATACGCCCTTCCTGTTTCTCGCCAACATCTCCCCTGAACTGCAGTTGCATGTGCTCCAGCAGGTCAAAAAGCCCCGCTTTGTGGCGGCGGACACCATGGACCTGTGGATCAATATGGCGCGCGAAAACCTGATGAAGGTGATCGCCTCCGTCGATCTTCTGACCCTGAACGAATCCGAGGCCAGGATCCTCACCGGGGAGCATAACCTTATGAAAGCGGCCAGGAAGATCATGGGTTGGGGCCCCGAATATCTGATTGTCAAGAAAGGGGAACACGGGGCCATGTTGTTCTCGCCGGCCGGTGTGTTCGTGGTGCCGGCCTGGCCGCTGGAGGTCGTGTGCGATCCCACCGGGGCGGGTGACACGTTTGCAGGCGGATTTATGGGGGCCTTGGCTGAACAGGGGGCGATCGATCCCATCGCAATGCGCAAAGCCATGGTCTACGGGAGTGTCGTGGCCTCTTTCGGGGTGGAAGCGTTCAGTCTTGAACGCCTGGAGCGCCTGACGCGGGGAGAGATCGAACACCGTTTTCGCACGTTCCAGAACATGATCAGCCTGACGCCTGCGGATCGTTAAGCGGGCGGGTCCGCCAGCGGCGATGCATCCAGAGCCACTGGGCGGGGCATTGCCGGATCATCTCTTCAATCACGCGGGTATAGCGCTGGGTGTTGTGCCGGATCGCTTCTTCGCGACCGCCGGGCCCTTCTTCCCAGGGGATCGGGGGCAGGACCCGGACGTCATGGTGGTAGTCGTCGGGATCGCGCTCGAAACGGAGCGGGAAGACCGGGGCGCCCGTGCGCTGTGCCAAGACCGCCAGACCGCTCATCGTGCAGGCGGGCCGACCGAAGAAGTCGACGAAGATCCCCTCATCGATGATCATGTTCTGGTCC
>JBAXWO010000093.1:0-7918 GCA_037128375.1 bacterium | reverse complement strand
CGAAGCCCCTCCTCTGCCCCCACCTGCGAAATGCTCCAGTTTTGACAGAAGACGCATCCAAAATTACACCCCCAACCTCCAACACTGAAGATGACCGAGCCAGGATAATAATGGTACAGCGGCTTTTTCTCGATGGGATCCATGTGCCTGGCTGAAACGAAACCATAACCGGCGGCGTTCAACACACCGCCCTGCACCACCCGTACCCGGCACAACCCGAACTGGCCCTCACCCAGGCGACAATGGTGCGGGCACAGCCCGCACTCGATGCGGCCATCCGCGGTTTCCTCCCAGTACTCCGCGCGCTTGATCGGGGTCAGAATTCCGCTCATGGAGTCTCTCCTTCGTGATCGCCATGGACCACGCGATCCCGTGCATTTGCTTGCGTCGCCCCTTGATGTCTCTTAGTCTACCACACAAGCAGAACGAGGACAACGTCACCATGCCCCCTACGCCCAGCAATCTCTCCGCCGCCGGAAAACATCTGGCGTCCATGATCGATCATACCTTCCTCAAACAGGACGGCACGGCACGCGATGTCGAGCGTTTGTGCGGGGAAGCGCGCGACTATGGGTTCTGTGCGGTTTGCGTGCTCCCCGCGCTGCTCCCGGTGGCAGTGGCGAACCTGAAAGGTTCTTCGGTCATCCCGTGTACCGTGGCCGGGTTCCCCCTCGGGGCCTCCACCACGGCTTCGAAGGCGTTTGAGGCCGGCGAGGCCGCCGCCGCGGGTGCTCGCGAAGTCGACATGGTGCTGGCGGTGTGGGCGATCCGGGACCGCCAGTTCCAGCGCGCCCAGTTGGATATTGCGTCCGTGGTCAAAGCCGCTGGACCGGGTTGCAACATCAAGGTCATTATCGAGGCCTGCCTGCTGACAGATGAGGAGAAGATTACCGCTTGCCGGTTGGCTGTCGCAGCGGGCGCCCGTTTCGTCAAAACCTCCACCGGCTTGGCGGGTGGCGGCGCCACGATCTCCGATGTCCGCCTCATGCGGGCGACGGTAGGCCCGCAAATTGGAGTCAAGGCCAGCGGCGGTATCCGCTCGGCGGGTGAGGCCGCCGCCCTGCTGGAGGCCGGCGCCAATCGTCTTGGAACCAGCGCCGGTATCGCCATCGTCACCCAATCATGAGAGCCTTCCTCATCGTTCTCGATTCTGTTGGCATCGGGGCCGCCCCGGACGCGGGGGCCTACGGAGATGAAGGCACCAATACCCTGGCTCACATAAGCCAGGCTGTGGGAGGGTTACATCTGCCCCATCTTCAGGCACTGGGGCTCGGGAACATCCCCGCGCTGCTCCCCGGCGGAATACCCATTCAGGGCGTCCCTCCGCAGTCCAGTCCAACAGGCGGGTTCGGCGCCATGCAGGAACAGTCCCAGGGCAAAGACACCACAACCGGACACTGGGAAATGGCGGGACTGCTCATGCAGCGCGGTTTTCATCTCTTCCCCCATGATTACCCCTCTTTCCCGCCCGAACTTATCGACGAATTCGAACGCCTGACCGGCCGCCCCGTCATCGGGAACAAGGCCGCCAGCGGCATTGCCATCATAGATGAACTGGGCCCCCGCCAACTGCGCGAGGGTTCATGGATCGTTTACACCAGCGGAGACTCCGTTTTCCAGATTGCGGCGCACGAAACGATCATTCCCCTTCCCGAACTTTACCAGGCATGCGCCGTGGCGCGCCGGTTGTGCGATCGTTACCTCGTGGGGCGCGTCATTGCACGCCCTTTCATCGGGCAGCCGGGCGCCTTCCGCCGCACGGAAAACCGACGCGATTTCTCTTATGCGCTCCCCGAGCCCACCCTCCTGGATCGACTGACCGGGGCAGGCATCAAGGTGGTCACCGTCGGCAAGTTGGATGATATCTTCTCAGGCCAGGGCATCGCTGAATCGTTCCATGTCGAGAACAACCGGGACGCCGAAGACGCGGTTATCGCACTGGCCCTCCGGCGCGAGCCGCTCTTTTGCTTCGCCAACCTCATCGACTTCGACATGCTCTATGGTCACCGTCGCGATCCCGTCGGCTATGCCGCCGCCCTGGAAACGGCCGATCGCTTCATCGGCAACCTTCTTCAGTCCCTTACGGAAGATGACCTCCTCCTGATAACCGCCGATCACGGCAATGACCCCACCTTTCGCGGCACAGATCACACCCGCGAGTTTGTTCCCCTGATCACGGCCGGACGGATCGGGCACGGCAGGGCTCTTGGAATTCGCCAGGGATTCTTCGACCTGGCTCAAACGGTGACCGCCTTCTTCGGTCTTCCTCCCATGCCGCGGGGCATCAGCTTTCTTTAACGCCCAACTTCCAGTTTGTGCCGCGGGCAGGTGAGTGATACTAATGGTTGAGGAGTGAGAGCCAGGCGGCGACGGACAAAGTCGACCGCCAACAGTTAAGGGAAGTTTGGATATGGCGGACGTAACCATTACCTGTGCGACCTGCGGCAACCAGATTACCGTTTCGGAATTTGTTTCGTCCGAATCCATCCTGTGCATGAAATGCAAAGCGACGGTGCCTATACCGCCGCGGGAAGCCCCTGCGCCGGTTTCGGCAACCCTGAAACTGGCCATGGCGCCCCCCACCCCGCCGCCCGCTCCCGTGCCCGACCCGCCCAAACAGTCCTGGCTTCGATCCAGACAACGCCATCAGACTTCTCAGGCCGCAAAGCCGGCCTCCGCCTTTTCGGAATTAAGTCGGTATCTCCCTTCCGCCACACGTCTGGCTCAGCGCCGACGGTCGTCCCGAGCCAAGAGCAGGATCTGGCCCTTCGTGCTTTTTGTCCTGCTGACGGCCATTCTCACCTGGCTACGCTACTGGCCCGGCGCGCTACCCGCGCGTGACTTGCCCACCCTGATCCTGTGGGGAATCTGGGGCGTAGTCGGGCTGCACATCATGGTTATACTCTATGCTTTTGACGATGACCCTTTTCACGGGGTGCTCTGCGCCATCATACCGGGATACTCACTCTACTACCTGTTCGGTCATTCCGACCAATTCTACCTCCGGGCTATCGCCATGGCGCTGCTGATCGCATTCGGATGGGACACATCGCTCGCCGTGCGAAAGCTTGGAACGGAGTTCTACTACGGGTTTTCGTCGTGGATTCAGGACACCGACACGCGGAAGAATGCCCTGCCGCATTAATAATCCGCCCGCAAGCGGTAACCCGACGGAGACCGGCACGATTCAGGAGGAAGGGTCTTTTTGTCGGGCGCGGCGTCCGCCCACCGCGGCATCCACCACGTTGGCGACATAGAGGATCAGGCAGACAACAAACGAAACGATAATCGCCCTGGAACTTGGAGCCTTCCCCGTCGCCGTGGCGAAATTGAAGGCAAATTCGTAGTACGCCGACAGAACCTGCAGGGTGCGCGTCACGAACCAGATCAAGGCCGCGCTGAAGGTCAGTGAACACACGCTGCCGGCCACCCATCGGCGCTGGATGAACTGACCCGCACCAGGATAGACCACCGCAGACAGGAACACGGGGGTCATGCTGGACTTGCGGGACTTGAGCGGTAGAAGGGGAGGCGTGGTCATATCAACCCATGAGAGTCGCCCGTTGAACACGCTGCTTCTCCAGAAGAGCCCTGACGACCTCAAATTGATCGCTCTCAATCAACCGGATCAAGTCCCGGAGCGCTTTATCATAAGCCTGCAGTTCCTCGATAATGGCCGGTTTATTGGTTTTGATAATGTCGTGCCACATTTCAGACGATCCGCCGGCAATACGCGTTGTATCGCGAAATCCCGCCCCGATCAGGGCTTTCAACGGCGACGTGACGTCGCGACTGACGGTATCCACGAGTAACGCGGCAATCAGATGCGGCAAATGACTGGTACGAGCCACCAGGCGGTCATGCATCGAGGGGGCCAGTCGAATAACCCGTGCCCCCACCCCCCGCCAGAGTTCCGTGATGATATCCACATCCGCCAGCGCCGTTTCCGGGGAGGGAGTGATCACCGTCACCGCACCCTCGTACAAATCAACTCGCGCCGCCTCGATCCCCGTCTTTTCCGCCCCGGCCATGGGGTGGCTCCCCACGAATCGTATCCCGCCCCCCTCGCCCAGAGCCGCCATTCGGCTGACGATCTCCGCCTTGGTGCTCCCGACGTCGGTTACCACACATCCCTTTTCAAAGGCTGGCAGACAACTCTCGACCAGTGCGGGAATGGACAACACAGGCGTGCAGAAAACCGCGACATTGGCGCCGCGAAGCGCCGCCTGCGGAGTGTCAAACACTTCATCCACCGCCCCGGTTTCGAGTGCCGCCCTGCGTGTCTCGGACCGCCTGGCAAACGCCGCTACAATCGTCCCGGCGCTCTTCTTCAGGGCCAGCCCGAGGGACCCCCCCATCAGCCCGAGTCCTATGATTGCCACCCGTTTCATCGTCACTTGGCCCGCCTATCGATCATCACAAAGTCTTCAATACCCGTTTCAACACGGCGAGACATCGCCGGTTTTCAGCGCGCGTCCCCACCGTCACTCGAATGTACTCCGGAAGACCGTAGGGATCCATGGACCGTACGATCACGCCTTCGCGTTGCATGGCCATGAATACCTTGCGCCCCTCCCCGACCTTCACCATGACGAAATTCGCCGAGGACGGCACATAATCCAGCTTCATCTTCTGGAACGCGCCCTGCAAGGCGTCCAGACCATCGCTGACCATCGCCCGCGTACGGGCCACATAGTCGTCATCGTCCAGCGCCGCCAGGGCAGCCGCCTGCGCCATGGCAGTCGTGTTAAAGGGCTGGCGCACCCGCTGCATAAGGGCAATGCATTCCGCCGGGGCAATGCCGTAACCGATGCGTAATCCCGCCAAACCGTAGGCCTTGGAAAAGGTTCGCAGCACGATGACCTTCCGGCCCGCGCGGACATGTCGCAGCATGTCCGGTCTCCGATCCGGCGGCATCAATTCAACATAGGCCTCGTCCAGCACAACCACCACGTGCTCGGGCATGCTCTCGATAAAGCCATCCAGGGCCGCCGCCTCCACGCACGTACCGGTGGGGTTATTCGGATTGGCCACAAACACCACCCGGGTTTCCGGCGTGATCGCCCTCCGCATGGCCTCAAGATCATGCGTAAAATCCCGCATGGGCACCGCAAGGGTGCGGGCGCGAAACATGTCGGCGACCAGTCGGTACACCACGAACGCCCGGTCGGCCATGACGATATTGACGGACTCATCCAGGAATACATGCCCGATGAACTCGATCAGTTCGTTGCTGCCGCTGCCGACAAGGATCTGATCCGCCGACACCTGGAGTTTATCAGCCAGCGCCTGGCGCAGGTAGAAAGCTCCTCCATCCGGATACAGGTGCATCTGCCTCGCGACTCTCTTCATCGCGGCTACCGCCTTGGGAGACGGGCCCAACGCATTCTCGTTCGAGGCCAACTTGATGATCTCGCCGGCATCAGCGAGCCCCAGTTCCCGGGCGACCTCCTCGATGGGCCGCCCCGGCTCATATACCCCCAACCCCGTCACCCAGGGGCGGGCCAAATCCTTGAACGCCATGGTCATGGGCTCTTCACCCTCGGGTAGGATCCCAACACCGTCAGGACATCGCAATGCCCCGTCAGGTCCGCCAACGTCGCCTTGACGCGTTCATCCCCGGAGTGCCCCTCGAGATCCACGAAGAAATAGTACTCCCACGCCTTGCTGCGACTCGGGCGCGACTCAATCTTGGTCATGTTCAGGCCGAATTTCTTGATCGACTCCAGGGCACTGTATAGCGCGCCAGCCCGGTGCTGGACGGCAAAAAGCAGGGAGGTCTTGTCCTCGCCGGTGGGAGCGCCGTACGCGTGCCCCAGCACAAGGAACCGGGTCGTATTTCCGCTCATGTCCTGCACATCCGATTCAAGAATTTCGAGTCCGTAGATCTCCGCCGCCAGGCGACTGGCCAGGGCGGCGGCATTCTTCTCCTTGGCCGCCATTTCAGCCGCGCGGGCCGTGCTGGCCACCGGAACCACATCCACCCCGGACATTTCCCGCTGCAACCACTGACGGCATTGCCCGAGGACCTGGGGGTGGCTGTAGACCTTTTCAATGCGTTCCCGGGAGACATGCGAAAGCAGACACTCGGAAATCGGCAGGTACAGTTCCGCACAGATCTTCAGGGTCGTATCCACCAGCCGGTCCAGGGTGTAGGTGACCGCTCCTTCGGTTGAGTTCTCAACAGGCACAACCCCGTAGTCGGCCATCTTCTTTTCAACCGCGTCAAAAACATCACTGATAGTCTCACACGACAGGTACTCAACGCTGGCGCCGAACCGGCTTCGGGCCGCCTCGTGCGTAAACGTAGAGGGCGGCCCTAGATACGCAACCTTAAGCGACTTCTCGAGCACGAGCGCGGCCGACATGATCTCCCGGTAGATCGCCGTCAGGGAGGACTCCTTCAAGGGGCCGCGATTGAGCTGGGCCACCCGCGCGAGAACTTCTTTTTCGCGCGCCGGAACATAGACGCCCTGTCCATCCTTCTCTTTCAGTTTTCCGATATTCAAGGCAATACCGGTTCTCTCATTTAGAAGTTCAACCAACCGCTCATCAATGCGGTCAATATCCCGCCTCAGATCCTGGAGTGTCATGGCGCTTCTCCCTTCCCGTCTGTCCCCTTGCCGGCTTCAGACGCCCCATCCTCCGGCACAGGCAGGGCCGTCTCGCCGGGCGCGCCGGCAGCGGGCACCGCCTCCGGCCCGTCGCTCACCTGCCCCTGACCCTCGGCCACGGCCTCGACCTTGTTGGCCGCCGCCTGCTTCTGACGCAGGGCTTCCATCCGGGCCATTTCCTCGATGCCCGGAAGCTCCTTGAGTTCCTTGAGTCCGAAATGTTCAAGAAACAGGGAGGTCGTTCCATAAAGCATGGGACGTCCGGGCAGTTCGCTCCGCCCCACGATCTTGATCAGTTGCATCTCCATCAGCATCCGGATGACGTGGTCCACGGCCACCCCGCGCACACCCTCGATTTCCGATCGCGACACGGGCTGACGATAGGCGATGATGGCCAGCGTTTCCAAACCGGGCCGCGATAACCGCGCGGGCTTGCCGACATCCAACATGTGCCGCACCCAGACGCCGCCTACCGGGTCACTTTGAAAACGAAATCCCTCCGCGCTTTCCATGACCTGAAAACCCAGCTTGCGTTCGGAGCATTCCGCCTGAAGATCCAACAGCGTTTTCCTGATATCCGCATCCTTGACCGATCCGTATGCCGCCGCCGCCCCGCCATAGGCTTGCGCCGTCTCCTGGAGGATCTTCCGGATGGCGCCCAGAGTCAGGGGCTGCCGCGCCGCAAAAATAATGGCACCCAGCACGCTCTTGAGGTCCACTTCCACCTGCGTTGTATCCGTCACCGCTTCACCACCCTTTCGCAACCTGTCACGATTCCTTCGCAATGACGATCTCGCCAAAATCGCTATCCTGCTGGGCGACAATCTGCCGCAATCGGATCAGCTCGAGCACCGCCAGAAATGTGCAGACAATCTCATTCCTCGACGCCACATCGGCAAACAGGGAGGAGAACACCATCTTGCCTTTGCTCCGCAGCGTCTCCAGGACATGTTCGATCTTGTCCACAACCGTAAACCGCTCGTTAACGATTTCGCCGAATTCCTCGACCTTGACCTTCTTCAGCGCCTCGTTGAAGGCGGAGATAAGATCGAAAAGACTCACATCCCCCAGCCCGATGCCCGGCTCGGGTTCCGCAGGAAGGACGGGATCGAGCCCGCGGGCAAAAACGTTTTCCTGCAGGTACTCGCGTTGCTGCAGATGGGCCGCCGCCTCCTTGAATTTCTTATACTCCACGAGCTGGCGCACCAGTTCCCATCGCGGATCCTCCTCTTCGGCCTCCATCCCGGGGCGTTCCTCGACCGGCAGCAGCATCCGGCTCTTGATCATCATCAACGTCGCCGCCA
>JBAXWO010000092.1:0-7995 GCA_037128375.1 bacterium | reverse complement strand
GGAGGCCGCGCTGGCCTTGGCGCCGGGGATCGTCGTGAATGCCGTGGCGCCGGGCGCGGTTCTTCCCCCGCCGGGGATGGGAATGAAGGCGCTGCATGACCGTGCCGGACGCATTCCCCTGGTGCGGCGGACGACCCCGCGCGAGGTGGCGGCGGCGGTGGTTTCCCTGCTGAAGCTTGAAGGCGTTACGGGGCAGACGCTTTTCGTCGACGGCGGGCAGCATTTGCTGGGCAATGGCGTGTAGGGCGTTTGCTTATGTGCGAACTTGGAAAACATGCTCATCTTGTTGGGGTCGCCGGTGTGGGAATGAATGCCCTGGCACAGGCTCTGCAGGGCAGCGGCTGGACCGTCAGCGGGTCTGATCGGTATGCCGACCAGGGACAGGATCTCGACGTCATCCGGAAGCTGAAAGGGGCTGGCATAGGGTTTTGCCCGCAGGACGGCAGCGGGATTACGGAGGCCACGTGCGCGGTGGGGGTCAGTTCCGCGATCGAGCAGGATAATCCCGACATCAAGGCCGCCCTGCGCCTTGGGGTTCCTGTCCGGCACCGCGCGGATATGCTGGCGGAGTTGGTTGGCGGGCGGGAGACCGTGGCCATTGCCGGGACATCCGGCAAGACGACGGTGACGGGCATGGTGGGGTGGCTTTTGGAACAACTGGGGGCCGACCCGACCGTGGTTAACGGCGGGGCTCTGGTCAATTGGTCCAATGCGGATCGGGTGGGGAATGTGCGGATCGGACACTCCGGGGTGTGCGTGGTTGAGGTAGACGAGAGCGACAAGTCGCTGCTGAGGTTTTCGCCGGAGTGGGCCATCATCACCAATATGTCGGCGGATCACTTTGGGATCGAGGAGACCGGGCGCCTGTTCAGTGAGTTTCGTTCGCGTGTGCGCCGTGAGACGATTGCAGGTTGGGACACCGGGATGCCGTGGCAGGGGTTGGAACCGGAGTTAAGTCGATCCGGTTCCCGGTTTGTCTACGCCGGTCTGGAGTTCGAGTTAACGATGCTCGGGGCGCATAATGCGGAGAATGCCCTTCAATCCGCAGTGTTGTGCCAGCGGATGGGCTATGATCTGGGCCGGATACGGGACGCGCTGCGTTCATTTCGGGGCATCCAGAGGAGATTGGAACGGGTAGGGGAGGCGCGGGGTGTCACGGTCATCGATGAGTACGCCCATAATCCAGCCAAGATCGCGGCGGCCTGGCGCGCGGTGGCCCCCTACTACCGCCGGGTCATTGGGTTTTGGCGGCCGCACGGGTACAAGCCGCTGGCGCTTATGTACAAGGATCTGGTCGCCACCTTCGGGGGGCTCTGCCGGGAGCAGGACCTGTTGGTGCTGATGCCCGTTTATTATGCCGGTGGGAGCGTGACGCGTCAGAGGGATTCCGATGAACTGGTGCGGGATTTGCAGGCGCAGGGCGTAGCGGCGTCATGGGTTGAGACGTATGACCAGTTGATGGACCGGGTTGTAAGCGAGGCCCGGGAGGGGGATGTCGTTCTTTGCATGGGGGCGCGGGATCCCGGTATTTCGAGGTTTGCCGGCGGACTGGTGCGCACCCTGAAGTAGACCAGGCGTCTTGCCCTGTTCGTTTGAAAGGTCAACGTTCAGCGGCAGGGGCGTTGGTTATGGCGGGGGCCAGCTTGGTGACCCATTCGTCCGTTCCCGGCCCTTCAATCTGCCACAAAACCGCCCGGACGGTAGCCACGGGAACACTGCCCACAATTTGCGTGGCCACACACCGTTTGTCATCCGAGACCCAAACCCAGATTCGCCCCCGTCTCACGAACAGGCCCTCGAAAGAGGCCTCCGGCTCGGTCTTGATGCTGGGAACCCGTCCGTACAAGGGTAAATTGACGCTTTCCTTCTTTTCCACGTTCAGCCATAGATCGTAAATCTTATCGTCAGCCATCACGGAAAACTGTTCGCGGGTTCCCGGTTTGAACGGGTGCGTGCGCAGGTAATACATCAGGGAGGGGATATCGCGGAGGCCCGGCGTCAGCGTGAAAACGCGCTTCTTCCCGGTCAATTTCGATTCCCAGTGGGCCACAAGGTTGGTGTGGTCGAAGGTGGTGATTTCGTGGTGCCGGGTTTTCCCTTCGCTCAGGTTTTTTGAGAACTGGAGGGGTAAAAACGTTTCCGGATCCACGAGGCTCTCGATGGTGTCATCGACAGGGTAGAGCTTCTCGATAATCTTGTTGGAGAGTGTCCGTAAGCGAATGGCGAGCACAGGCCGGCCGCGGTACTCGGCCCACTCCGTCCAACTGACGGCGGATCCCACCGGAATGTAGCCCCAGTAGAGGCGGTAGGTAATCTTTTCGCCAACCGGCCAGTTGAAGCCCGGCAGTCTCTCCGTTGCTGACAGGGAGTTGGTTTGCCCTGCCGACCAACCGGCAGTCAGGATCATGCACGTGATCAGGATGGAAGAGCACCGCTGCATATCCGAAGGAAGCACAAAAGGAGAGCCGATGTCAAGGGGTTGAGAGCCAAATTTGGCCGGAGTGAATACAGGCTGTGTGCAAATTGACAAAGTCGCCCAAAACTGGCAGTCTTGCGATGATTTTTGGAGAATGGTTCAGTTATGAACAGGGTTCCACGTATCGTATTAGGGGTGACCGGCTCCATCGCCACCTATAAAGCGGCGGAATTGGTGCGTCTTATGATGCGCCATGGGTGGGACGTGTCTGTGGTGATGACGCGTGCGGCGGAGGAATTTGTGACGCCGTTGACGTTTCAAACCCTCTCACGCCAGCCCGTGGGGACCGGCTTGTTCGAGGAGAAAGATGGCTGGCATCCGGAACATATTTCTTATGCCGACCGGGCGGATGTCCTGGTGATTGCGCCTTGCACGGCGAACGTCATCGCCAAACTGGCGGCGGGGCAGGCGGACGATTTGCTCTCCTGCACCGCGCTGGCCACGCGTGCGCCGCTGGTGATTGCCCCGGCGATGAACGACAACATGTGGGCCCATCCGGCGACACGCGCCAATGTAGCGGCGCTTAAATCGCGTGGAGTCAGTTTCGTGGAGGTCGGTTCCGGCGAACTGGCCTGCGGACGGGAGGGTGAGGGCCGGTTGGCGGAATTGGATGTTATTCTGAAGACGGTGGAAACGGCGTTGGCTCAATACAGGGATGGAGGATTGACATGACGAAGAATGTGCTGATTGCGTTGGTGCTGATTGCGATATCGACGATCATACTTATTTTTAGTCGTGACTCAGTCACGGTGAGTTTCGTTTTTACCGAGATCAAGGCGATGGCTTCGATCGTGTATCTGTGTTTCATTGCGCTGGGGGTTGTGATCGGCGTCTTATTGAAATAGCCGTGTCTGGACGTGGACGACGAAGTGGCGTGGGATAGGCATTATTTGGGGTGTAAATGGATCCGCAGGATATCAAGCTGACCGGCTTTGAGCTGTTGGAGTTGCTGGGAAAGGGCGGGATGGGCGTGGTCTGGAAGGCCAGGCAATTGTCGCTTGATCGTCTGGTGGCCATCAAGTTTCTGCACGAGGCCATCAGGCAGAATCCCGACAGCATCAAGCAACTGATGTCCGAGGCCCGTATGGCGGCGAAACTGAAGCACTCGGGAATCGTTCAGGTCTACGATGCCCATGAGGAACACGGTCACTGCTTCTTCGTGATGGAGTTTGTGGAGGGCTACAGTGTCGGACAGTGGCTATCGCGCTCAAAGCTCGTGCCCTGGAAGGATGCCCTGCTTGTGGTGGAGTCGGTCGCCGTGGCCCTCGACTATGCCTGGCGTACGGCCGGGATGATCCATTGTGATGTCAAGCCCGAGAACATCATGGTGGATAAGGACGGCACCATCAAGGTGGCGGACCTGGGTCTGTCCCGAACCCTTGATTCCCGTAGCGGTCAAGATGAGAGTGAAGTCACGGGAACGCCCTCGTACATGTCGCCAGAGCAGGTGTACGGCGATGTGGAACTTGACTGCCGGACCGACATCTACTCGCTTGGCGCGCTGCTGTACCAGATGGTTACGGGCAAACGGCCTTTTGCCGAGAAACCCGACCGCGAGATCATGGAGGGCCTGTTGACCGAACAGATCCCGGATCCCCGCGATATCGTTCCGGGCATTCCCACTCCTGTGTGCGCTCTATTGGAGCGGTTGATGGCCAAGGACAGGGATGAACGTCCGAAGGATTGGCTGGCCGTTATTCGGGATATCCAACGTGTCGAAAAGGGGGTTATGCCCATTACGCGGGCGCCGATTGCGGGCGATAGCACGGTGAATTGCCGTAAAGTGTCGTCGACAAAGGCGCACAGCGCCCTCCCTAAGGTTACGGCGGAGTCAGGCCAGCGCTTTCCTTTTCTGGCTTTTCTTCTGTTTATGTTCGGGGCGGTGGCGGTGCTGTTCTGGTACGTTTATCTTCGTGAGGACATGCCGAAAGGAATCAAGATTGCCGCGTTATTCCATGTGGGAGGCACGCCCGCAACGGAAAGTGCGGCGCAGTGCCTTGAGCTTGCCCGCCGATGGGAGGACGAGCATCCGAGGCAGTATCAGGAGGCGCGAATTCAGTATCAGGGCGTGGTTGCCAGGTTCCCCGGGACGCCGCAGGCCGCCTTGGCCATGGCGGCAATGAAAGTTCTCGCCGAGCGGTCGGAGTCTGAGCGGGGGCAGGTTTGGGCAGGTCTGACCAACCGTGTGCAACAGCTCGTAAAACAGGGGCGTCTGGAGCCCGCGATCAGTATGCTGGAATCCTATACGGGCGCGTGGGCTGCGGAGACCGTACGGGAACGGACGCAGTTGGCCCGGGATCTCCGCCAGATGGGTGCCGAACGTGACATGGCAAGGGTGGAGGAGGGGAACTGGCAGCAATTCCTGGACAAGAGTTCGGAACTCATCATGGCCGGGAAATGGATAGAGGCCCAGCAAATGGTCAGCCAGTCCCTGGCTCAAGGCCAGTTCAAGATTCATAAGGCAGATGTGGAGGCGATTGACGCGATTCTGCGTGCGGCGGCCAGTCTTGGTGATCCTGTTCTGCAATCTTTCCAGAAGGACATTGGGACGGTGATTGGTCTTAAACTTACGGGTGGTGTGAAATCCTGCAAAATTGTGGCCATTGCAGGACGTAAGATCATCGTGGAAACAACGAACGGCCGGACGACGGCGCAGGTGTTCATCGATCCGGGTGAGCTTATTCCTGCGGAGCGGGTGATCCGGCTTGGGACGGCAAGTACCCCCGCTGAAGCCTTGGTCAAGGGGGTTGCGGCGGCGGGGCTCAGGGCCATTCCCGAGGCCGCCGAATTTTTGAAGTTAACGTCCCCGATACTGTCCGGCCGGCTGTTGGAGCGCTTGCGGGAATTGGAAGCCATTCCCTCTGACGAGGCTGCCATAAGTGCGTTGGCGGGAGTACTCACCCAGGCTGGGGTGTCGGTCGGGCCCTATGACGAGGCTCAGTGGTCTGCGGCAATCCGGGCTTCCCGGTTGACCTACGAGCAGGCCGCTCGAATGAGCGGGCAACGCGACAAATTTCTTGAGGACTTTGGAACCACGGCGTTCCTGATTCGCGCATCGCCCGTCTTACTGCTTCTGGATCGTACCTGCCAACAGGCCTTGGAGGCACCACCGGTTAGCAATGGCAGTAGGGACACGGCTGCCGTGACGTCAGCGGGCGACGAGGAAACGGCGGCTGTGAAGGCTACGGAGGGCAAGGGGATGGAGGATGTGAAGGCCGCGCTGATGGAGAAGAATCCTGGGTTGTTGGCTGAGGATGTCCAGGATAAGGATGGCATCGAGGGGCCCGGGTTGTTGATCACCTCCGATGAGGCGGTGGATGTGAGCCCTCTGGCGGGTCGCTCCGGGATCAGGAGCCTGCGGGTGGAATCGGCGGGCGGTCTGAAGGTGCTGTTCGATCTGAAGAACCTGGCCGGAACCGGAGTAACGGAACTGCGCTTGAAGGGGCATGTGGTGAAAGATCTGGCGGCCGTGCGGGGTTTGCGGCTAAAGCGACTTGTCATTCCGGGGACAACTGTCGCCGGGTTTGCTCCCTTGGCGGGGATGCCCCTTGTTGAACTTGACCTCAGCGGGTCAAGTATTCGTGACCTGAACCCGTTGATCGGGATGCGACTGGAGTCTCTGAACCTGGACGGCACGAAGGTCGTAAGCCTGATGACGCTGGCCGGCATGCCGCTGCGGGAACTGAGTATGCGGGGTGCGCCTGTTCGCGACGTTAGTGCTCTGGCATCGCTGCCGTTGGAGTCACTGGATCTGGCGCAGACGATGGTCTTTGATTATCAGGTTTTGCGCGGCTTACGCCTCAAACGGTTGAACCTGAGTGGTGCTCAAATCCGGGATGTCTCCTTTTGCGGGGGCATGGCGCTTAAGGAACTGATTCTTGAAAACTCGTCGGTGACAGATATATCGGCGCTCAAGGGGATGGCGCTGGATCACCTGGTATTGGCGAAGACTCAGGTCAAGGATATCTCTCCTTTGGCGGGTTCGTCAATCGGGTCTCTTGACCTCACGGGACTCAACATCAATGCTGCCGATTTGGCGGCAGTCCTGTCAAAGGTCAATGTAACGAATCTCAATTTGGCCGAAACAGGGGTGAACACGATATCATTTCTGAAAGGCAAGCAACTGGTAGAGCTCAACCTGCGAGGTACGCGCGTGCGCGACTTGACGCCTTTGAAGGGTATGCCGCTGAATGTCATCAATCTGAAGGATGTCGAGATAGGCGATTTCAGCCCGTTGAAAAGCGTGCCGCTGACGGAAATCTGGGTCACTGGTGAGCGCTGGAAAAACGTCAACGCCCTGAGGGATTTTCCGCAACTGAGATCCGTTAACGGACGCATCATCCGGACCGGGCCCTAGACCGGGAGGAACCCGTGTGGTCCTGGCGTGAAACCCGTCAAGGGTTGGCCGGGGCCCCTGGCGGGGGGCAGTGGCCGCCGCGCAGGCTGACATGGAAGGGCGGATAGAGAACCCCGCGTTCGCAGACGATGGCTGTAATCAGGTCCGCAGGGGTCACGTCGAAGGCCGGGGAATAGGTTTGAACCCCTTCCGGAGCCGTCAGTTTTCCAAACCCTTGGGTGATCTCTTCCGATCCCCGTTCCTCAATCGGGATCTCCGCTCCTGTTTTCAGCGATGGGTCGAACGTCGAACTGGGCGCCAACACATAGAACGGTATTCCGTGCGCCTTGGCCAGCAGGGCCACGCCGTAGGTTCCGACTTTGTTGGCCGTATCGCCGTTGGCGGCAATGCGATCGGCGCCAACCAGAACCGCATCGATCCGGCGTGTCTTCATGGTGTGGGCCGCCATGTTGTCGCAGATGAGGGTCACCTCGATCCCGGCCTGCATCAATTCCCAGGCTGTCAGGCGTGCTCCTTGCAGCAAGGGTCGGGTTTCGTCGGCGAAAACGCGGATTTTGCGGCCTTGCTCGGCGGCGACGTAAACGGGGGCCAGTGCGGTGCCGTAGCCTGATGTGGCCAATCCGCCGGCGTTGCAATGGGTCAGGATGGTGGCGCCGTCCTGAAGGAGGGCTGCACCATGCCGACCGATGGCCCGGCACATGGCCATGTCTTCGTCGAAAATCGCCCGGGCTTCGAGAGCCAGTCGTTCCTTCATTTGTGAGGGCGACAGATGCCGTGAGGCACAGGCGGCGGCACGCATGCGGTCGAGCGCCCAGAACAGGTTGACCGCCGTGGGGCGTGACGTGGCTAGAAAATCCGCCGCCTCCGTCACCGCTTGTTCGACAGCGGCCGCGCTCCCGGTCGTTACGCCCTGCACCGCCACGACGACGCCCATGGCGGCGGCAATACCGATGGCCGGGGCACCCCGGACTTGCAGCGTCTTGATGGCCGTCCAGATCTCGCCGACGTCACGTGTCTGCAGGTAGACCAGTTCAGCCGGCAGGCGGGTCTGATCGATCAGGACGATGCTGCCGGGGAGCAGACTCCCCGGTGTGTCGGGTCTCCACTCAATGGTGCGTACGGGCATGAGCCGTTTTTCCTTTCTTATTGCCGAATCAAGAGA
>JBAXWO010000091.1:0-8026 GCA_037128375.1 bacterium | reverse complement strand
GATAACCGCTTCAACCGAAAACCGCATAACACGCGGGCGAAACCCATCAATGTTCGTGCTCTTGGGCATCTGTATCCAATTGTACTCGACCTGATGTACAAATAGGTATAAATGGGTACATATGAACCCGCTAAAGAACCCTTTCTCTCCCGGTGCAGGCTCGCCGCCCCCGAGGGTTCGGACGGGATGCGGCGCTCGAATCGGGTATCCCATGTTTTGAATTGACCCGGCGGCGGGCATGGTGACAATTCGCGCCATGGCCATCACTCCCGTGAGTTTCTTTTCCTTCGCGGCGGATCATGTGGAACTGCTGAAGGATATCTTCTATCGGACGCGCGAACAGCATGGCGTCGCGGAGGCGGAATTGCTGGGCCTGATCCGCCGGCACGCGAAACCCGGCGCGACTTCAGCGTTTCACATCCTCGAGCGGATGCAGGAACTGGGTTTTGTCGAAACGGTTCCCGACGCCACCGCCCAGTACACGTTGACGGCGGTGTTTGCCGCCCTTCTGGCCCAGGTGCTCCAGGAATACCGCACCACCAGTGTCGAGGTCATACAGGGCTATCTCAGCGCCTTCGAAGCACTGTCCCGCGAGCTTGAGGAAAGCGCCGCGGCAGGTCCGTCAGGCGGTAGCCGCGCGGTGCGCGCCCTGATGGATCTTGAACAGAATATCGAGCGGTTGCGTCAGGATTCGCGCTCAAATCGGGATGCCATCCTGATCGAGGTGTTGAGAACCAAGGCCAACCGGGAACACGAGACGGCCCTCAAACGCTACGAGCGCATCAACTGGCTCTGGACCCGGTACATGATTCCTTTGCGCGACATGATCGACACCCGCAAAGCCATGGATGGCGCCCTGGACCGGCTCGATCGCGCGATTCAGGAGGCCTCCCTGTGCCATGTCAATGACGGCGCGGTGGCGCGGGCCCTGGCCGGTATTGACGCGCGCTTGATGCGCCTGCGGCGGAGCGTGACGGAGGACTACAGGGAGAGCCTCGCGGAATTGGCGCCGCTGTACGAGGCGTTGCGGCGCGATTCAGCCGTGGCGCGTGGTGCCTCACTGGCGCTGGATCGCCTGGGGCGCCTGGGGGTGGCGCGCCTGCGCCTGGAAGAACGTCTGGCCCTCTGCGGCTGGCAGCTTCAGGGGTTGTTCGACGATGACGCCTTGCGGCAATGCCTGCAGGATATTCGCGGTTACACGCCTTCCGTCGCGGCACCCCTGGCCCGGGCGGTTCCGTCCGGGCGTCGGGAGGATGTTCTGGCGGGCGTTGCCTTCGACGCGGCGGCCGCGGCGGCGGTGCCGATCCCGGACGCGTTCGAGTGGTTGATCGGACTGTTGGGAGACGAATCGCCGCTCGGGATCCTGCGCGGCTACGGCCGGCTCCGCAGCGGACGATTCGGGCGGGTGGCCTTTTCCGGGAACGCGCGGGACTATCGTCTGAGAACCCTTCGCATCCGAGCCTGTCCCATGCGTGTCGAAAGGAGCGTGTAAGGTGAGAAAACCCCGTCGCGGAATCGCCCCCGCCCGTCCGCGTGCCGTGTCGTCCCTGCCTCATTTGAGGGAGATTTTCGACCTGTTGCGTCGGGGGCGGCACATTTGTGAAGCCGATGCCGACTGCTATTGGGCGCTGAAGGATAGTTTCGAGAAGTACGCCGCGTTTTTCGATCAGCTTGGATTCTCGCTGGTGGCGCATGGCCGGGGGTTCTACTACTTTCATGAGCTTGTCACCTTCTCGGACCGTGCTCGCCGCATGGCGGTCTTCATGTTTATTCTCGTCGAGCATCTTGCCGACCGCGGAGACGCCATCGAGGAGACGCTGCTGAGCCGGCTCTTCCGCATCGACGAACTGCCGCATTTCCGTTCCGATCGTTATCGGGGCTATATGAAGGAGGCGGATATCGCGGGCGAGGCGGATCTAGCCAATGTCCTGCGCGGCATGGAACTGCTGGGATTTGTGAAGCGCGAGGACGAAGGCAGTTTTCGTTTCCAGCGCCCGATTTACCGCTTCATGGACCTGTGCCTTGAAGTCCTGAATGACGGGGAACCGGCTGAACCGGCGGCGGGGGTCGATGCCGATGCGGCGGCCGGCGGCGGGCCGGCTGGTGATGTCACCGAAACAGCCGGGACGGAGGAACTGCCATGATTCGCGTCGGTCCATCGCGCCTCATCCTGTTGTACTCGGGCAAATACGATTACGCGGAAATCGAGTTGGAAGGCCCGGTTCACCTGGTCGGTCCCAATAATGTCGGCAAGACATCCCTGATTGCGGTGTTGCAGTTTCTGTACCTCGACGACCAGCGCGCCATGCACTTTTCGCGGGATATGCAGGCCACGCGGCGCTATTACTTTCCCGATACGCAGAGTTATGTCATTTTCGAGTGCCTCACTCCGACCGGTTTCCAGACGGTGGGGGTTCACGGGCTCGGGCCTTTGCACGGGTTCGAGTTCGAACGCTTTGCTTATCAGGGCCGGTTCGAGTGGGATGACTATTTCGATGCCGGGCGCCAAGGGCGTTCCGCTGCGGAGGTCCAGGCGCGCCTGGCGGCCAAGGGTTTCGCCCGATTGGAACCCAAACACTTGCGCGCCGCGCTCACGGGGGTCGGTGACAGCAAGGATATCCACCTGGGGCTTGTGCCGCTCCGCAACCGGACCCACTACGCCCGTTTTCGTAACATCTTCAGGAACCTGCTGCGCCTTTCCCATTTGCGGCAGGAGGAAATGAAAGGTTTGCTGCTGGACGTGTTCGAGAGCGAATTCCGGCAACGCCGTATTTCGCTGAGTCGTCACTATGCCCAGCATTTGGAGAGGATTCGGCGCGATGCCGCCGAAGTGCAGGACCTGCGGGCCCTGCGCGCCGAAATCGAGAAGCTGGTTGAGCACTATTCCAAACGGGAGGGTTGCCGCGCCAGGCTTCCGGCGTTATGGCGCACGCTGGGCGCGAAAGCCGAGGCCGAGCGGACCGCGTTCACGGACGCCTGCGCCCGCCTGCGGGCAAGTGTTTCCGAGGCGGAACACGGGCTCGAAACCGTGCAGACTCGGCAGCGCGAGGCGCAGGACCAGTTGACCCGGCACAGCGGGCAGCGTGCCGTGATGGAGAACCGCCTGGTCGAGTTGGAGGCGCAGGCCCGTGCCTTTGACGATTTTGTCCGTGAGTGGGCGGAGGCCCGAAAGAACGAGTTGGATTCCGAACGGCGGCGGCTTGCCGGACAGATGGCAAGCGGCGCGGCTGAACCAGCCGGACGCGTCGCTCAACGCCTGCGTGACGGCGAGTCCAGGATCCGCGGGCTCAAGGCTCGGTTGGCCGCGGTCGAGCATGCCGCCGGCGGGCTGCTGCGTCGCCAGCATGGCGATGCCGTCTTGCAGGACGCCTTTCGGATTCTTAATCCCGAGCTCTTGGGGTTGCCCGTCAATCATGACCGGCCCGGCATCCGGCTGGGTTCCGGTCCCGACGCTTCGACAGCCGTGACGGCCGTCGCCGCCCAATGCAAGGGGCGCCGTTTTCTGCACGCAGGCTTCGAGATCGATCTCGACGAGCTGACTGCGCCGGATCTGGACAGCTTCACTGATCCGGAACGGATTCGCGCAGAGCTTCAGGCTCTTGACGATGAACGGCGGCGGGACCAGGCCGCACTGACGGCGGCCCGTGAGATGGAGGCGTTGCAGGAGCGCGAACAGGCCTGCCGGAAGGAGCAGGAAGAACTGGTCCGGAGGCTTTTTGCCCACGCGGCGTTCCTGGAAACCAAACGCCAGGAGCCCGCGTGGCGCGCTGAGTTGAGCCGGCTCACCCGTGCCATGGAAGGCACCCAGACCGAGTTGGACCGACTGGGTGTTGAACGCGATACGCTCAACGCCCGGCGCCGGGAGTTGAACGACCGCATCCGGGAAACGGAGGAGGCGCGCCGGCGGCTGGAGCAGCGTCTCCGTGAGCTGACGCCGCCGCCCGCCGAATGGCCGCTGAAGGAGGGCGGCGCCCTGCCTGCCGAACTCGACGACCTGATGGATCGTTACCGCCGGGCGCAGGACGACGAATTGCGTCAGGCGGAGCGGGTCCGCGAATTGCTTGAACTCATCGAGTCCCGGACCTATGGCCGCTATGCGGATGAGAACGAGTCGATCGTGATCGACCGGTTACGTGAACAAATCGAATGCCTTCCGGAGAAGCAGAAGGCGGTCCAGGATCTCTGGACCAGCATTGCCGTCGACCTGAAGAAGGCGTTCAAGGATCTGAAGGCTGACGTCGAGACGCTCAAGACCGGTGTCGATGATCTGAATCGCCGTCTGGGTCAGGTCGCCATCTCCAATTTGCAGCGACTGCGCCTGTTGGTTGAGGAGCGCGCCGAGTGGATGGAGCGAATCCGCAATGTGACGCAGGCGGAGGACATGCCCCTGTTCGCCGATTTCGACGCCTCTCGGAAATCCATGGAGGACCTGGGACGCCTGCTGTCGGCGCATCCGGAAGTGACGCTTGACGAGCTTTTCGATCTGCATTTCGAGGTCACGTTGTCGGATGGCCGGGAGCGGCGCTATCCGCATCTCGATACGATCGAATCGAACGGCACGACCATTACGATCAAGGTGCTGGTCAACCTCATGCTGCTGCATGGCCTGCTGGAGCACGGAGACATACAACTGCCGTTCTATCTCGACGAAGCCTCCAGCCTGGATCGTGATAATTTGCGGTCCATCGTCGAAACCGCCGAGCGGTTGGGCTTTGTGGCGGTGCTGGCCAGTCCGGATGCCATGGAAGTGGCGCGCACGCTCTACTTTGTGGAGGAGCAGTCCAATGGGCGCGTGAATCTGGACCCGGAGACCTCCCGAATCCGGCTCATGCGGACAGTCGACGCGGCGCAGGAGTCCCCGTCGGCATGAAAACGGTGTCGGCCGTCATCTTGAAGCAGCTTCTTAAGCACGGGTCGGTGCCAGCCAGCGCCGTGGGGCGCAGCGGCCTGGCCGGGTTGCGGGGCTTGCTCGATGCGGGCGCGCTGGAACGGGCGCGGGCCGGCGCTGGCAGTGTGATCGCCGTACGGTGTCGGGAGGCTGTAGAAGCAGTGGCCCGTCAGCTTTATCCATCCGGCCTGGACGCCGGTGCGGTGGCGGAGTCCATGCCGCCCCGGGCGGCGGCGGTCGCCGCCGTACGCGATGCCAAGCGCAGTCGTCGTGGCGCGGCGGAGCCTGTCCTGTTGCGCGCCTTTCATCCCGTGTCGCTGGTCGGGCCGTCCGGCGGGGAACTCGACCTTCTGGCGCTGACCCGGCTGGCGGGATCGGCGGCGGTGACGTTGACTGAGGGAGCGTCCTGGCGGTTCGCGGGGCGGCTCGGGATCGTCGAAAACCTGGAGATCTTCTACCACGTCGAGCGCATCGTCCCGACATTGGATGCGGCGCTCTATGCCGGGGGCCGCCTGTCCGGGCGGGTGGTGGAATGGCTGGCGGGTGAGGCCATGAGCGCCGCGGAACTCACGCATTTTGGCGACTACGATCCCGTCGGGGTGGCCGAATATCTCAGGTTGCGGCGTGCTTGCGGATCCCGGGTGGCGCTCTATATTCCCGCCAACCTTTCCGCGTTAATGCGGCGGTTCGGGAAACGTTCATTGCTCGCGGGACGGAACGCGAGTCTCCTGGGGGAGTTGCGGGCGGAGGCGGATCCGGCGGTGCGCGCCGTGGTCGGGCTTATGGATGAAACGGGCTGTGGCTTGGAGCAGGAATCCCTGCTGATCGGGGGCGGCGGGGATGAGGGGGGCACATGATGCGGCCAGACGAAATGGAGGATCCTACCCTGCGCGCCACGCTGCGCCGTGTGCTGGTGGCCTGGTTGTTCGGCGCGGCGTGGATGTCCATTACCAGCGGCGCCACGCTGACCCGGTTTGCGCGGGAAATGGGAGTGCGCGAGTTCGGGTTCGGACTCATGGCCGCCCTCCCGTTTCTGGCGGCGTTTGCGCAATTACCGGCGAGTTTCTTTGTCGAGCGCTTCGGGCATCGCAAGACGGTGTTCCTGGCCTTCAACCTGACGCATCGTCTGATGTGGCTGGTGATCGCCGCCATCCCGTGGCTGTTTCCCCGCTTCCATTGGCCAGCGGCGCTGATTGCCCTGATGGGGCTGTCGGCGGTGGCGAGTCAGGTCACGGGGCCGGCCTGGAATTCCTGGTTTGTGGACCTGGTGCCCTCGCGTATTCGCGGGCGTTACATGTCGCGGCGTTCGCAGGCCGGCCAGATGGTCAACCTGGTGTTAACGCTCACGGTGGGGCTGGCGCTGGACTGGGCGGAGGGGAAGGGGATCGTGGCGCTGGGGCGGATGCTGAGCGCCGTGCTGGCGGTGGCCGCGGTGATGGGGGCCGTGGATATTCTGTATTTCGTCGGGATTCCGGACCGTGCGGCGCCGCCGCGCGACCGCTCCTACGGCTTGAGGCAGCTTTTCCTGCAACCCCTTAAGAACCGGTCCTTCCGCTATTGCCTGGCCTTCACCGCCGTCTTGACCTTTTCCGTCGGGCTTATGGGACAATTCACCTGGCTTTACGTGTTTGACGTGGTGAAAGCCACGAATGCCCAGGCCAACCTGTTGCTGATCGCCTTTCCGCTGGCGGTCTCCCTGATCAGCCTTCCTTTCTGGGGACGCATGGTGGACCGGCTGGGTAGAAAGCCGGTGTTGATCATTGCCGGTATCTGTGTGATTCCCGGCGCACTGGCCTGGGTGTTTATCCGGGAGGGGCACTGGTTCCCCGGCTATTTCGGGGTGATCCTCTCCGCGTTTGGCTGGCCCGGGATTGAGTTGGGATACCTGAACATCCTGCTCGGGTTGATGGAGCGCCGCAAAGGAAACGTTCGCAATACGGCGTATATGGCCATCAATAGCGTGGTGGTGGCTGCCGCCGGCACGTTGAGCGGGCTATTCAGCGGACTGCTGGCCAGTCAATTCCGGGACTGGCACGGTTCGGTGTGGGGCGTGGCGCTGACGTACCACAGCGGGCTGTTTCTGATCTCGACCGTGGTCCGGACCTGCGGGCTACTGTTCCTGAGGGGCATTGAGGAGCCGCGCGCCTTTTCGGCGCGGGACGCCTTCCGTTATATGGCCGGGACGATGTATTCGAACCTGCAGAACACGCTGGTGGCGCCTGTGCGGCTGGCGGGGCGCTGGACCTACAAACTGTCGTCGGTGAGGCGCCGGGGCAAGAAATGAGCGGTCAGGTCGCGGCCCGTTTCATCTCCGCCGCCGCGTGGCGCAGCATCCGCTCGGTGGTCTTCCATCCGACACACTCGTCGGTGACCGATACCCCGTAGCGTAGAGTCGCGAGATCCGACGGAATGGGTTGATTCCCCTCAACAAGATTGCTCTCGACCAGCATGCCGATCAGGGAGGTGTTGCCGCGGACCCGCTGCAGGAGGACATCCTTCCAGACGGTCTCCTCAGCCTCGAACTTCTTGCCGGCGTTGCCGTGGCTGCAATCCACCATGATCGCGGGGTGCAGGCCCATGGCGCTCATCAGGGCTCCCGCCTTGGCGATGGCGGCGGGATCATAGTTCGGGCGGGTCCGCGAACCGCGCAAAATGAGGTGCCCGCAGGCGTTGCCGGACGTGCGCACGATGGAAATACGACCCTCGTCATCGATGCCGAGAAAGCTGTGAGGGTGGCGGGCGGCCTCCATCGCGTCGACGGCGACCTGAATGTTGCCGTCGGTCCGGTTCTTGAAGCCGACCGGCATGGACAGGCCACTGGCCATTTGACGGTGCGTTTGCGATTCGGTGGTCCGTGCGCCGATGGCCACCCAGGAGGTGAGGTCCGCCGTGTATTGCGGCACGATCGGGTCCAGCGTTTCCGTTCCGGTCGGGAGGCCCATGGCGTTGATTTCCAGCAGGAGTTTGCGGGCGACGCGGAGGCCGCAGGCAATGTCCGAGGATCCATCCATGTGGGGGTCATAGATCAATCCATTCCAACCGGTGGTGGTGCGTGGTTTTTCGAAATAGACGCGCATCAGGATGAGCAATTGATCATTCAGTTCGTCTCGCAGGGATTTCAGGCGCCGGGCATACTCC
>JBAXWO010000090.1:0-8043 GCA_037128375.1 bacterium | reverse complement strand
CTTATGCACGTCGAAGACTGGAAAAAAGAACTCTGTGAGATGGTCTTTGCACAAAGTCGCCTCATTGTCTGGACCACGGCCGTCATGTTTGCACTGGCCATCCTGATTGCCGCCTTCTGGCCCCCCACCTACGCCGCCTCGGGCTCCGTCCTGATGCGTACCGCGAGAGCTCAGAACAGCCCGGGGACACTCGAGCGGACCGATCTGCGCAACTTCCCCGTGTCCAAGGAGGATTTGGCCTCTGAACTGGAAATTCTTTCTTCTCCCGATCTGATCATGCAGACCGTGCTGGCCCTGCGGGGGAAACCCGTGGATCCGGCCGCCAAAGCGGATCCCGCGATCCTCGCCGAAGTCACCCGCATCAGGATGGGACTTCAAACCGAGGTCATCCTGGCCTCGCACGTAATCCGCATCACCCTGGCGGGCCGCGACCCCCGCCGTGCCGAGACCACGCTCGACGCCTTGTTGGAGCAATACATGACGTATCGGACCAAAGTCTTCAATCCGACGGATCAGCAGCTGTTCTTCACAGACCGCGCGCGCCTGTACAAGGAAAAACTGGAGGGCATCGAAGACCAGTTGTCCGCCAAGGCCAAGGAAGCGTCCGTCGCCCTCGTGGATCGGGAGATGGCCAATAATGTGGACATGAAGAAGGACCTGATGACCCAGATCAGCACCCTCCGGGATGAGTACCTGCAGAAGGAGAAATCCGTGGGACCCTTCAAACAGGCGGCCGAACAGGGCGATGTGCAGTTCTTCTCTTTCCTCGACAACCGCTCCATCAACGATCTCGGCGTCCAGTTGATGGCGTCTTCCGTGGAGCGGAGCAAGATCCTTCGTGAGTTTCAGCCGGGCAGCGAGAAGGTCAAGGCCATCGACGAGCAGATTGCGCAGTTATACAAGGCCCTCCGTGCCGAGGCGCTGCGCCTGCTGGACATCCGAATGGCCGAGTTGCAGGCGCTGGAAAGCCGCATCGCCCAATTGGAAACCACGGTTAAAAACATAGGTGAGCGGAACATTGACCTCCAGCGCCAGTCCACCGAGATCCAGCGTATTTCCCGTGAGGCGGCTTTGATGCAGTATTCCTATGAGACGTTCTCCAAGCGCGCGGAGGAAGCCCAGATCAATGATGCCATTGCCAGCGCACGGCTCCCCGGTGATGTCAGTATTCTGAGCCGCTCCGCCTTCTCCGCCAAGCGCGTGTTCCCGCAGGTCGGATGGACACTCCTTCTGGGCTTGCTTGCCGGTTTGATCACGGGATGCAGTATCGGCCTGCTGGCGGAATTCTTCGACCACACCTTCAAGCGCCCCAGCGACGTCGCCCGGTATGCCGAACTTCCGGTGGTGTGCTCGATCAAGCTCGTCAAGTGAACGGTTACGCCCCGCTGTGAAAGAATAATCCGGGCTCCCTTTTTTCGCGGCTTTTCGATCAGGTCCGGCACCCAAGCACATGATTAAGGAAACGCTTAGATCGACGGTCAGGGGCGGCTATTTCCGCACCACTCATGCCTTCAACCGGGTGTTCAATTTTAGTCTCGCTCTGGTTTTGATCGTCGTTTGCTCCCCTCTCTGCGCCCTGCTCAGTCTCATCATTCTGTTGCGCGACGGCCGGCCGGTTCTTTACAGGGGAATCCGGCTGGGTCTGCGCAAGCATCCGTTCACCATGTACAAATTCCGCACCCTGGCGCCCAACGCGCAGCAGGTCATCGGGGCACAACTGCTCACCGCCAGGCACAAACTGGTCACCCCCTTTGGTAAATTCATGAGGGACACACGCCTCGATGAGTTGCCCCAATTGTTTAACATTTTGAAGGGTGACCTCGATTTCATCGGCCCCCGCCCCGAACGACCGGAAATCTACGATCACATTTGCTCGCATATTCGCGACTATGACCGGCGCTTCCAGGTCAATCCCGGACTGATTGGCTACGTGCAGCTGTTTACGCCGCACAGTTCTCCCAAACGCATTCGCAGCCTGATCGACAATAAACTCGTCCGCCGGAAACAGGTTCTATTCTGGGATGTCTACGCCATCCTGTTTACTGGTTTTGTGGTGACCAGGACGACTCTAGGCAAAACCATCTCGGCCTTTCACCGTCACGCCATTACAACGGGGGTGTTGCGGCGGTATCGGGAAAAGAGGGAGTTGGATCGTGTTCATCAACGTTCGGCCAGAGTGTATGCCTGGCGCGAGATGGCGTCGGCCTCCGTTGAGGAGGCTGAACTCGTGGACATCAATGAAGATGCCTTCCTGATGCGCACTGCCCACCCCCTAACGGCACCGTTCCCGCGCTACTTCAAATTGGAGATCGATCTCGGCCGTCGGCATGGCCGCATGCGGCGCAAGAGTTGCCGGTGTGAAGGGGAATTGTACCGGGAAATCAGGACGGGGGACACTTTCCAGTACGTCATCAAGTACAAACCGGTCTCGCCGTTGAACTACTACAGGATTCACCAGTATTTCCTGCGGGAGAGCATTGCCTGAACTGCTCCATGAACACCCCTCGCTTTTCTATAATCCTTCCGGCCTTCAATGAAGGCGCCCACATCGGGGCCTGCCTGGACGCCATCCGCGTCAACGTCTCAGACTCCATCTCCGCAGAAGTGTTGGTGATCGACAACGGGTCGACCGATCAAACGGTGCCGGTCGCGCAATCCCGGGGGGCTCGCGTGATCGAGAACAAAACGGGACGGCGAACCAGCATATCGGATCTGCGCAACATCGGGGCACGGGAGTCAACCGGAGCCATCCTGGTCTTCCTGGATGCGGATATGATTGTTCCTGCCGACTGGCTTGAGAAGGCTGACGCGCATTTCCAAGCCGGCTTTAAGGGCGCGCTGGGCTTTACCTCGCGGGTTCCTGACCAGGCGGGATGGGTCGGACGGATCTGGGGGCAACGCCTGTCCCGGAAGCGCAGCCGGCTGATGGACGTGGACTTCCTGCCCGGCCGGAACATTTTCGTGAACCGATCCGTTTTCGACGCAGCGGGAGGATTTGATCCGGACTTTCGAACTGGCGAGGACAAGGATTTTACCTTCCGCATCCGAAAAGCCGGCTATCGCGTCCTGTCGGCCCCGGAGGTGTGTCTCGTTCACCTGGGATACGAAAAGAGCCTGGCGGAACTGATGCGCAAGGAATTTTGGCGCCAGTCCTGCACGCTCCAATTTGCCAGGAAACACGGGTTTTCGTTTCGCACACTCCGTCACCCCGTACTGAGCGCCTGGCATGTCGTCTGCGCCGCTTCCGCCCTCGCACTTGCCCTTGGGGGAACCTCCGTGCCGTTCTGGCTGACGGCCATCCTGCTCTGGCTGCTACCCGCCGTGGTGATAGGCGGGGCTGAGAGCCTGCCGGGGAAGGCCGTTGATGCCGTCCCTCTCATTGTGCTAACTTGGGCGCGGTGGACGGCATCCGGCGTAGCTCTCGGCAACCAGGTCCTTCGCGGCGGTTTTGGCAGGAGGAAGACACATGGGACATCTTGAGGCGCTCAGAAACGATGTCATCACCAGACCTCTGCTTTGGCTGCTGGCCTTGGTCCTCACCGTCGCGACCGCCATTCCGCTCGCCACTCCCTATCCTGTGGCGGCCCTGCTCCCCGGCCTGGGGCTGATCGTCCTGATCGCGCTGGGGCGATTCCCCCAGATCGGCTTCTTCATTCTTGTTTTCATGATACCCCTCGATGCCTTTACCGGACTATCTACTGTCTATCCCACGCTGACACTGTCCAAATTCCTCGGCTTCTGGATCGTGCTCGTGTCCCTGATGGCGATACTGACCCGGAAGGGATGGCCCCATTCCTTACGCTCCAACCTGTGGCCGGCGCTCCTCGCCATGCTGACAGTGTCGTTTCTGTCCCTGCTGTTTTCAGAGAATGCCCTCACCGCGCTCGACAACTTACGAAAACTGTTCGTCGTCATGTTGTTCTTCGGTCTGACTCTCATCTTCGTGGATTCGGAAGAGACCTTCAAGAACCGGCTGCCGAAAGTGATTGCGCTGAGCGCCGGACTTGGGGCCGTGCTTTCCCTTCTCGGATCCGGTTTCGGCATTTCATGGTTTACCATGAGCGTGGCCCCGGACCCCACAGCGGTCAAACGCGCCATCGGGGCCGCCACGGATCCCAATATGTTTTCATTGATGATTTTGTTCAGCATTCCGTTGACGGCGCATTTGTTGTTCAATTCGACAGGCTCGAAGCCAAGGCTATTGTGGGGCACGGTTCTCCTCATGGAAGTTACGACGATCGTTCTCACATATTCCCGCAGCGCCGCCTTCGTGCTTTGCATTCTGATTCTTCTCCTGGGTGTACGGTATTGGCACCGGCTCAAGCCTCGCTATATAGGACTCGCGGTCACGGGGCTTCTACTCGCGTTAATCGCCGTGGGGGTCATGGTGCCCTCGTCCTACTGGGAGCGCCACAAACAGGTGTTGAGCCCGCAGGACACCTCGGTTCAGGCGAGACTCTCCTATCTGGCTGTCGGGCGGGATGAGTTTCTTCGCAATCCCCTGCTGGGGTCCGGGCTGGGCACGTTTGAAATCGCCTACGCCAACTCCAAGTATGCCTTTGCGAACCCCTATGACCTATCGGGAGAGCTCGCCCGCCGCTCCGCCCATAATGCCTACGTCGAGATCCTGGTGGGCACCGGCCTGTTGGGATTGGGTGTGTTCCTGCTGATCCTCGGACTCGCCTGGCGCAACTTCCGCATGGCCGCCGCCGTGAGCCGCGCTGGCGGACATTCGGAACTAACGTCGGTAATTCTTGCGTATCAGCTTGCGTTCACGGCGATCCTGATTCACCTGTTGACCTTGAGCCGGTTCAATCACAAGTACCTTTGGATGTCTCTGGCTCTCTCACAAGCAGCACTGACTCTCGCTCGGCGCGTACCCAAATCCCTGCCTCATGAATGCACTCTTCCTGCTGAGTAGCGTGGTCTTCGCGATCGGCATCAGCGGACTGGGATGCGCCTTCGTCCTTTACCCACTGCTATTGGGCCTCACCCGCCTGGGGAGGGGCCGTCAACCTGTCGCCATGGCCCCCTTGCCGCTGTCGGTCAGCCTCATTACCATCGTCCGGGGGGGCGCCGAATCGGCCCGTCGAAAGGCGGAAAATGGGCTGGCCGTCGACCTTCCTTCAGCGAATTTCGAATTCATCATGTTCTGGGATGGGGCGACTGACGTTGAGCGGATCCGGGCCGCCATGCCCGGCGACCCACGTCTCTTGATCCTGGCCTCCCCCGCCCACGAGGGAAAAAACGCCGCCCTCAACCGGGCTGTGGAACGCAGTTCCGGCCAGATCCTGGTGTTTTCCGACGCGGACGCCATGCTTGACCGGAATGCCATCAACCAACTCCTGCAGCCCCTGGCTGATCCCGCCGTCGGGGGCGTGTGCGGCCAATTGGTGGTGCGGAAGGACACAGGGGTGCTTAGCCAGCCCCAGCATACCTACTGGCAGCTGGATCGGTTGCTGAAAACGCTGGAGAGCGACATCGGCAGCATCACCTCCAATACGGGCGTGCTGTATGCGATCCGCCGGGAACTCTTTCGACCCCTGCCCCTGACGGTTACCGATGACCTCTTCGCCTGCATGAACGTCGTGCGGCAACACAAACGGTTCGTCTTTGAACCCTCGGCGCTGGCCTCCATCACGGCTTCATCCAAGACGCCGGGGCATGAGCTTCAGCGCCGCCGGCGCATCGTATGCCGGAGTCTGCGGGGCATCTGGCTGTCACGGGAGGTGCTGAATCCGTTCCGTTATGGCCTTTTTTCAGCGGGCTTATTCCTGAACAAGGTTCTGCGCCGGTTTCTCCCGGTCATGTTTCTGCTGATTCTACTGTCCACCTCGGTCCTCGCGGTCGAATCGTCATTCATGCGGTGGTTCTTGCTGATCCAGGTCGTCTTCTATGCCTTTATCGTCCCGTTGCGCGCCCTCGCTGAATGTCTACCCTTGGGCAGCCTCCCCCGGCGCATGATATTTATCGCCTTCTATTTCTGTACCGGTATGGTTGGAACCTGGCTCGGGCTGGTGGATTTCATGACGGGCAAACAAATCGCCAAATGGGACACGACCGGACCGGTGGCTCCCGGAAAGGACAGGGACCGGTGAAGGGTCCGCCGGCAGCCCCATCCCGCACCCGACGTGCTTTGCGGGTCTATGATGCCATGGGTTACTTCCGCGGAGGCCGTGTGACGGCGAAGAGCGACACCGGCCCGGGATCGCTGCCCTCGGCTGATTTCACACGCATTTTGAGTCAGGACTATGCGCAGTATTTCAAGCCGGATCAGGGCCCGGTTGTGTCGGTGGTGATTCCGGTTTTCGAGGGGACGTCCGAGGCGAAACGGGTGCGGGAGATCGAGGAACAGGAGTTCCGGGGGGCCATGTGGTCGCTTATTCATAATAATCGGCCCATGGTCGCCACCGAGATTGTCCTGGTGGTTAACGGACTCTCGCCGGAATCGTCGCGTTTTTGCACGTTTGGCCGACAGATAGGCGTGCGCGTGGTGGCCAGGGTGCACGGTGATGGGAGGAATTACGACCCGCGTCCTCAGAACATTTTCAGATCTCGGCAGGCCGGGCTGGAGCAAGCGCGAGGCGACATCATTCTGCACGCTGATTCCGATAATCTTTTTTCGGATCAGTGGATCAACGCCTACTACATGGCCTATCGCGACAACCCGGAACTTCTGCTGGCCTATGGGCCGGTGGCCATGTATGGAGCCACTAATTTTTGGGGCCATCTTCTTCAGGGGCTCAGTCTGACCGCCAAAACGGTGCAAATTCTGCGCGGGCGCCCGCGCTATGCCGGTCCTAACCATGCCATGCGGCGCCGGGCGGCGGAGATGCTGCCGGGACTATATGGCCTCTGTCGTGAGCATGAGAACGAAATACCCAGATTGATCGCCCATGCCACCGGTTTCGCGCCAACCGCTATAACCGCACTGGTTCACGAGGCGAAAGTCAGCACACGCATGGGCAAGCAGAAAGAAACGTTTTCCGGTTTTTGCCGGTGGCTGGGCGAACGGGTTCGGGTGAATTTTTTGGCGCGCTGAAGACAGCGCGAAGGGAGCAGGCTTGAAACTCAGGAATGTACCAGGGGGCGGTGGATCCCCGCGTTTGCGTCTCGCCGTCGGCACGATCGCGGGGCTGTTTCTGCTCGGCAGCCTCGCAAGCTCCGCCGACTCAGCGTCACTCATCGCCACAAATGGCGACGGATACCTCGGCATGTCGCTGCCCGCCGGGTTTCGCGCCTTCAGCGACCTGTCCCCCTGGAATATACCGATACTCAATCCTGCCGGGGCCGACCTTCACTCGAAAGCCATGATCGGCAAACTACAGCAAACGGCAGGAACGTTGCACGGCGCCTTCTTCAAGTGGACCGTGCCCGTTCATGTCATCGATTCAGCCCGATGCCCCCGCGTCAAGGTGCGCTCCCTGGGCGGGGCCAAGAACCGTGACATCGATCCCGATGGCGACGGGATCATCGAAGATTTGCCCATTCCGCCGGGCGTTTGGCCCGATCCGTCGCAGGATGGACACATGGTGCTTGTGGACCCCCAAGCCAGGCAATGCTGGGAATTCTCCCGCTTTGGGCAGAGCACCAACGGCGGTTACGTTGCCAGCGGGATCTCGGTTTGGGATCTGGATGGCCTTGGTTTTCGCCTCCCCTTCGAAGGGAGTTATTGGTGGACGTACGGCTCCAATGGAGCCGGTACGCCTCTAATAGCCGGGCTCATTCGCCCCGAGGAAATCGAGGGCGGTGAAATCCGCCATGCCCTGATGTGCGCCACGCCGATCAATCGAAAAACATCACGGCTCGGAGGCAAACCGGAAGTCTGCCCGCCGGCATCCAAGACAGACGGGCAGGGAATCGGCCTGGACTGCATCCCGGAGGGCGCCCACCTGCAATTGGACCCCGCTTTGGATTTGAATCGATTAAATTTGTCTCCCGCTGTCATGATCGTGGCCCGCGCCATGCAAAAGTACGGATTATTCGTCACCGATGGCGCCCGCGACTTCAAAGTCTACTTTCAGAATGTGGGTCCCGATGGCG
>JBAXWO010000009.1:0-18260 GCA_037128375.1 bacterium | reverse complement strand
ATACCGGTTGGTGGGAAGGGCCAGCGCAGCCTCCGAATGTGTTTCCCGGAAGGGCTGACGAGGTATCCGCTCGTCCGACTCGACAAAGGTGACGAACCAGTACAACAGTCCCACCCCGAGCGCGGCGAAGATCGCCGCCACGGCAATCTGGCTGCCCCAGTTATGTTCTTTGCGATCCGTCATGGAATCCTCGAGTACACGTCCGGAAGCCCCTGCATGCGCATCCAGATACCCACGATGTCAAAAACAAGGATGGATGCAATACACGCCAAGAACATCCCTATGCAGAACGGAACGAGCCCGCGGCGGACCACGTGCGCACCCCCGATCCGGAACAGCAGCAGGCGGATCGCCCACGCAACAAACAGCGTAAACCAGCAGGCCTTCATGAAGTAGGTCGAGGCCAGGACATAGCCCAGCGGATGGAAAGGGAACCAGGCCAGCTTGGCCCGCAGGAACGCCAGGGTTCCGGTGATGGCCGCGCCGATTCCCAACCCCTTGGCATCCACGTTGTTCACAAAATCCAGCGGCCGTGTAGCCGGATTCTGATGCAGCGCGCCGGCTGCCAGCGCCCGATCGGCATTTCCCTCGGCAACCCGGTAGCCATTGAAGTAGAAGTCCTGCTCATAGGGCCAGCCCGTCTTAAGGTTGTTGGCGCCCAGTCCGTAGGCCCAGCACAGCACCACGAATCCGCCAATGAGCAACCCGCCCAGCATTCCCAGCGACAAACCCGCGCCGATATCGCGCGGCTTGACCTTGAAATGCCGACCCAACTCCATCATCTCCACCTGCGCCGGCGCCATGAGCAGGAAACACGTGGGACAGATGAAGCCGGCGGCAATCGTTGCCACAAGCATTCCGGTGGAATGGAAAACCGCAAAGCCCCCGATGGCCGCGACAAACTGCATTCCAAAGTAGGGCGTCAGATAACTCCACGGCGCGCCCATCTCTGCACGGATCTTACTGGCGGCAAAGCCGCACAACAGCATATACCCGAAGAAGAACAGGCTGGCCATGGCGCCCATCCGGACCCAGACTCCCCAACCCACGAACATGCACAGCGACGCCACCACCATCAGGAGCGCCGTGCGGTACGAAACCACTTCCTGCTTCGGGTCCAGATCGGTCGGTCGGCCAAGAATCGCCCGAAACACTTTCCCCAGATGGTGCCGGCCCACGATCACCGCCATCACGGCATACGCGATGAATCCGCCCATCGACTGCTGGTGTTCCCACGGATAACCGGCAAACTGGGTATAGTTGAAGACCTTCCCGAACAGATTCCATAGCTGAAATAGCAGGAAGCAAGACCACAAGGCAAACAGCACATCCGTCTCAATCAACAGGGCAATCGCCAGTATACAGAAGGAAAAGCCCGTATTTGAACTGATGCCAATGCCAACATTCTGCAAGTACGCCTTGATTGTCGGACTGGTGACATAGCCGGAAAAATCAACCTGCGACGACGCGCCCATGGTCGGAAACGCGGGCACGTAGTAATGGATTCCCTTGGACAGCACGAGGGGCAGGATAATCGCGAATCCGACCCACATGATCCAGTTGCGGAAGATGACGAACCGGCCATTCTCCATGGCAAAGATGTTCTTGGGCAGTATCGTGAGCGGGAACGTGAAACGCTCATTGTCGACCCATTGCTTCCGCATAATGACATTCAGCCCAAGGAACCCCATGAACAACGCGCCCACCAGCAAACCCCACGCGATGGCCGGCTGCACCCACTGCGTGAGGGGGATGTGGCCCGCGGTTAGATATTTCAGGCCGGCCAGGCTGAACATGCGCTCCGGCCGCACGCTCGTAAAGTCACGCTCATTCGGGCCCAACGCCGCCAGCCGGGTCTCGTTCACATATTTCCGGCCGCTGTAAAGGCCTTCTACCGCCTGCACGTTGAAGAATTGAACGTCCTGTACAATCAACTGCCCCGGCCCGCTAAGCTCAATGTCCAGGGTAATCCGTTCACCCAGCGAATCCGGCAGAACCAAGGCATTCATGCCGACACGCTGGAAACCTTCGGGATTCGCCAGGGTCGGGCGAGTATCCTGCGAACCCGTCAGCAGGGTCTTCTCGTCGTCCTGATCGCGGTTCAGACTGGCCTGAAATGCCGACGCCCCTGAAAAGCCGGACGCCTTGACCAGCATCGAGAAGAAGTAATTCTCCCCCGCCACCAGGACTTCGCGGCCACTGGAGTCGCGGCGAGCCAGCGAAAGCGACAAACGACAGACGGCGCCGGTGTTCCCGTCGTTGCTCATCAGGGGACTGCGCCAGATCCCCTTGTCGCCCCGATCCACGTTCGTCCAGGTAACGCTGCCACCGCTCGAATGCGTATACCCCTCGATGTCGTTGCGGAACTGACCGTTCGCGCAAAGGTTCGGGCCGTGCGGCCACAACATCGGGGGCAGGCTCTCGTACGATTTGAAATCCGCGTGATGGGGAATGGCCGTAATCAAACCGAAAAACCGGTGCCACATCCCCTGCGTCATAATCGGCGCGGCGATCACCAGCGCCGCATAGATCACGACCAGTTCCGCCGCAACCAGCCGCAGCGGACGACGCACCAGATACAGCAGCCCGCCGATGGCCATGACGGCCAGAATGACGCCTACCGCACTGTTGGGGGGGGAGTTCTCCGCCAGCGGTCCGCCGTAAACATTGTAAAGCTCCTCGTACTCGATCCAGACGCCCATCAGGAGGAGGCTCACCAGGGTGATAACGAATGAGCGAAACGTAAGTCCGCGCGTGTGCGGGGCGGCAGCTTTCGGAGACGCGGCAGGTGGGTTTGGATCGGTACTCATGAGTGGAACAGGAAAGATCGGCTCATATCCTGAATGCTATCCCAGCTATTATTACGCCCTTGTCAAGTTATGCCAAATTGGGGCAGACAAACTACTGATTCGCGAAACATTCTTCAATGGGAAATGTGAGGCCATCAACCTTTTCTGGATCAGGACGGCGCCGGTGGGTGCGCCAAGGGGAAAGGTTTACTTCCAAATCACCCGAGTGCCCGCCTCGCCGTCCAGGGCCCGGTCCAGGTTTTCGGGGTCGGTAATGATCACTTTCCGGCCGCCGGCTTTGAGGTAGAGCAAGGCCGCGGATATCTTCGGGCCCATGCTGCCGGGCGGAAAATGCCCTTCGCTCAGGTATTGCTCGGCTTCAGAATAGGTCATCTCAAACAGGGGACGTTCGTCAGGCTTGCCGAAGTTCAGGCACACTTTTTCCGTGCCGGTCAGGATGACGAACACGTCGGCCTTGATATCCACGGCCAGCAGTGCGCTGGAGAGATCCTTGTCGATCACCGCCTCCACGCCCACGTACTGGCCCGCCGCGTCCTTGGCGATCGGCACCCCGCCCCCGCCCAGCGCCAGGACGACGTTTCCGGCATAGGCCAGGGAGCGGATCATCCGGCTTTGAATGATGCGCTTGGGCATCGGACTGGGGACGATGCGGCGGTATCCCCGCCCGGAATCCTCGATCATCCGCCAGGCCGGAAACCGCTCCAGCAATCCCGCCACGTCCTTTTCGGCGTAGAACGGGCCCACCGGCTTCGACGGCTTTTCGAACGCCGGGTCAGATCTGTCCACCAGTACCTGCGTGATCAGGGTCGCCACGTACTTGCGGATGTCGTTCGCGCGCAATTCGTTAAGTAGTTCCTGCTGAAGAAGATAGCCGAGTGAACCCTCGGTCTGCGCCACCAGGACGTCCAGCGGCAGGGTGGGCACCAACTCCCGGGCCAGTTCGTTCTGCATCAGCAGATTGCCGACCTGGGGACCGTTTCCGTGCGTGACGACCAGCTCGTAGCCGCGCTTGAGCAGCGTGACCAGCTGGGCGCAGAGTTCCCGGGCGTTGACCTGCTGTTCACGGAGAGTGCCGGCCTCGCCGGATCGCATGATGACGTTCCCGCCGAACGCCACCAGCGCAACGGACCCATCTCTGACGCTCGTGGTCATCCCCGATACGACGGCGGTTTGGGGTTAAGCCAGTCCACCAGCGCATTCTTGATCGCAAAGGCGAACTTGAAATTGCCGTAGGGGTTGTAGTGGCCGAACACCTGGGCACCAGCCCGTTCCACGTAAAGGCTCTCGCAGAACTGGGTGACCGTTCCCTTGAACGTCTTGTACTGATCGCACATCAACGGCAGGGTGTCCGTGTAAAGGTACTTTTCCTTGTTCAGGAACTGGACGAACTCTTCGTCAAAACGAGTGCCCTTTTTCACGTACCCGTCGACCGTGGGCACATCGTAGCTCAGGAGGATCATGAGTTTGCGCTGGTTGGCCTTGGCCCACTTGCGGAACTTATCCACCGTGAACATGGTCGAGCGGATGCCGTACGCGATGTGAAGTTTCTTGGCATCCGCCTGCCGGGTCTTCGGATTGCGCAGGTTGACTTTGACGCCAAATTCCTCGGCCAGTGCTTCGAGTTCGTCCACCGGCGCCAGGCCGCCTTCACGCAAGGTATAGAGATGCGCAACGGGGTCATCTTTGAACGCTTCGTAGTAGTTGTCCGCGCCAACGAGCTTCTTGAGGTCGCCGACTTTTTCGCACAACCCGGACCGTTCGACCCATTTGCCTTTCTTGAGGTCATAGCGCAGGTGCATCCACGGGAATCCATGCACGGGATACCCGTCGACCTTGCCGCGTGGCAGGGTCCGGCACATCCAGGCCACACGGATCCACCGGGCGGCGTCGATATTCCGCATGTAATCGTCATCCCAGACGTTGAGAATGATGTACTCGGCGGCAACGTCCTTGATGGCTTCCATGCGCATGGCACGCCGATAGGCCTGGTAGACGCCATAACCCCCGACGCCGAAATTGCGGATCGGCTCCCGGAAATGGGCGGCCAGGACTTCCTGCCAGGTTTCGCCGTCGCTGACCTGCGCGCATTGCGTATAGCTGTCGCCATACGTGTTGATCCGGCAAGGCTGTTCGGCGTAATTGCTCATCTTGCGGTGGTTGAATCGCGGTTGATAGGAACCCTACGTCCTAGTCTTGCACGCACCATCCACCATGCAGTGATTCCGGTGGAGATACCCCAATTCCGGGTCAAATTCGAGGATGGCGGGGTTTTTCGGGTCAAGAAACCGGTTGATTTCCTGGGGGAAGTAGGCGGCGGTGTGCAACAAGTGTTTGACGTCACGCAACATGAGGCATCTCCAATTGGATTTCTGAATTCTGAAAGAAGGGCGGGGTTAATAGGTTACCCGCCATTTAAGGTCAAGCCAAAAAACCAGTGTGAAATCCAGTTGCGCGCCTGCCGAAAGACTGTATTCTTGCTCCCCGCTGAAGAGGTCGGAGCGAGGGAACTTATGGAATCTGGACTGGAGCAACCGCCGATGCTGGCGTGTGGAACACTGCCGGAGATCGACATCCATTCGTGGGAGGCGATCGAGGCGGCCTTTCACGGGGCACCGTCTTGCGCGCTGAAGCAGACGTGGCTCCCGGCGCTGGAACCGGGTTTCCGCCCGGCGAAGGTGCGGACCGGATGGCGGCCGGAGGCGTTGTACGTCCTTGCCGACCTGGAGGATGCGGATATTTTCAACCCGGAAACGCGGTTCAACGAGCCGTCGTTCATGGTAGGGGATGTGTTCGAGATGTTTCTTCGGCCGCAGGGACAAGACCCCTACTTCGAGTTCCACGTCACGCCCCAAAATCAGAAGTTTCAACTGCGGATTCCCCGCGAGAACGCGCTTCAGTCGCTACCCCCGGGGGTCTGGTTGCCGGCGGAGTGGATGGTTCGACAACCGGTCATCGAAAGCCGCGTGAGCCTCCCGGCCGGGCAGGATCGGTGGCGTGTGCTGGCGGTGATCCCTTTCGCCCTGGTGGTCGAACGCGGCACGGTCGAGCCCGGCGCCTGCTGGCGGTTCTCCTTCAGCCGCTACGACTATACCCGCGGCGCTGCCGGTCCGGTGCTGTCCTCCTCCTCGCCGCATCGGGAATTGAGTTTTCACAGGCAGCAGGAGTGGGGGACGCTACAGTTCTTGTGAGTGTTGTACGACCATGAGCAACCAAGAGAACCCTACCAAGACCGCCGTTCCGGCCCCCGTTGTTCTGGCCGCCGCCGCCCATCCTGACGATATTGAGTTCATGATGGCGGGGACGCTGTTGCGGTTGAAGCGGGCGGGTGCCGAGATCCACATGTGGAACCTCGCCAACGGCCATTGCGGGACGGCGCAGCACTCCCGTGAGGAGATTATCCGCCTGCGCGCGGCCGAGGCGGAGGCTTCGGCGCGTCTGGCGGGTGCGGTGCCGCATCCGCCCTTGTTTGACGATCTGGGTATTTTCTACGATCAGGCCTCGCTGGCGCGCGTGGCGGCGGTGGTGCGGGCAATCCGGCCGTCCATCATCCTGACGCAGTCGCCGCAGGACTATATGGAGGATCACCAGAACACGTGCCGCCTTCTCGTGACGGCGGCCTTCGCCCACGGTATGCGGAACTACGTGTCGCAACCGCCCCGTCCGGGCTGGGAGGCTCCGTTGGCGGTTTACCATGCGCTGCCCCACGGGCTCCATGACGGAATGGGCCAGCCGGTCCGGCCGGATCTCACGGTGGATATCGGGTCCGTCATGACCGAAAAGCGCGCGATGCTGGCGTGCCACCGCAGCCAGAAGGAATGGCTGGATATCAGCCAGGGGATGGACGCCTATCTGGAGGAGATGGTGGGCATGAGCGCGACCGTCGGCCGGATGTCCGGGCGGTTTACCCATGCCGAAGGCTGGCGCCGCCATAGTAAACTTGGTTTTGCGCCGAACCATTTCAATCCCTTGGAGACGATACTGAAAGGAGACTGCCATGCCACGACCGCTGAGTAAACTCGCCCCCACCTGGTGGGACTATACGACTTTGGACAAGGACATTCTGGAGGATGCCGCACGGCTTAAGCCCAAGGATCTGCTGCAATTGTCACGACCCGGCTTTACGGTGCGGTTCTATGACACGGTGGAGGAGTTCTATGCCGCCGAGGCGCTGGAATACATCGAGGCGTGGAAGCAGGCGACTCCCGATAACCCCGCCGGTATCTGCGGACCCATCGGCCCCACCGAGCAACTGCCGCTGGTCGCCCGGATCGTCAACGCCATCGGCCTGAAGCTGACGCACGCCCATTTCTGGGGTATGGATGAATGGGTGATCGATGGCAAGGCGGTGGCGGAGAGTCATCCGCTTTCATTTGCCCGTTGCGACAAGGCCATGTGTTTCAACCGGATCGATCGGGCCTTGCGCATGCCGGAGGCGAACCTGCATTTTCCGACCGGGGATGGCGCGGTGTACTCCCGCAGTTATGACGCCGTCCGGTGTGTGCTGATGCAGGGCGGGCAGGGGGAAATCAAGCATTGGGCCTTTAACGATCCGATTCCCCGCGAAGGTCGCTACAAAAACCAGCCGCCCAGCCCGGCCGAGTACCGCCAGTTGAAGACAAGACGGGTCAAACTGCATCCCGTCACGATCACCCAGAACGCCCGGACCTCCGGCGGAGGGAATGTATCGTTGGTGCCTACCGAGGCCATGACCGTCGGTCCGCAGGAGACCTGGAAGGCCGAAAAAGTCTCCATCTGGCATCCGGGTCACCATGATAATCCGTTCGGCATACGCCTGAGTGCGCTGATGATCTCGAAAGGCATTCCGGATGCGGCGGTTCCCATGTCGCTGCTCGCCGACCACCCCAACGTGCAATTCAACTACCTGCGGTCCGGCATCGGCTCGGTCGCCGTCGAGATGCACTGAGTCCGGCAGCGGGCGCCGCGCCGGCAGGGGAACACGGGAGACGGGTGATGGTTTCACAGATGTCCAGGTTGCAACAGTTTCTCCACCAGTCCGGGGCTTTCGCGGATATTCCAAGGAAGGCCTATACTCCGCGGTTCAATCTGGAGTCCCTTCCTCCGGCGAATGAGGCCAAGGGAACCGACTGGTTCTACATCCGCGACGGGGATGAGCGGATCGGATTGATTCAGACCTTGACGAGGGAAATCGAGATGTTCCGATTCTCCCCCTCCGGTGACGGCCGGGGGGCGGGGATCGAGATTCCCGAGGTCTATCACTGGGCGAACCTGTTCGGGGCGAGGATTCAGATGTACGGCACCCAGGAGTTGCCGCCCGTCACCTCGTTCAAGCTCACCTTCACGAAAGACCGGGGCGATTCGCTGGAGTTCACGGTCGAGCAAAGCCACCGGGGCGACCTCAAGGGGGTCAGTGACTACCGGCTGGTGTGGGACGACCGTCTGGGCTATGTGTGGGAGTGCCGAAGCCGGTATTCCATGCCGGAGCCGCAGGCGGTGGAGTTCAACAATCTGCTGGCAGGCGGGATCTCGGAATCGCGGGAGGACCACAAGCGTTGGCAGAAAACGATTCGGGCGCTGGCGGATGGCCGGATCGGCTTCGTCTATCACAGCCCTCTCAATCTTCCCTTGGACGACATCCAGGCGGGCGGTTTTGTTGGTTTTGTGACGGAAGAAGAAATGAATCCCTTCATGGAGCTGATCGAGACCAGCAGCCCAGTCTTCATGAATACCTGCAATCAGTGGTACGACCAGCATATTTTCATGAAGCCGCCCCGGGCGAAAGAGGCCGACGGGCTTTATCATGTGCAGGCGAGCTACCGATTCCTGTCCCTGCCCGGCAAGGTCGCGCGGGATCTCGAATCAGTGGCGGTGCAAGAGCCTGTGGCGGAGGCGGCGAAGGCGCTGGGATTCCTGCTGAACCGCCCGAGCGATTTCGAACAGTTCATTTCCCTGGAGGGGGGATTCAATGGCGGCGTCTGGCAAAAACACGCGACACGCAGCGATGAGCAGGCGCACTCGGGCCGGTATTCGCTGAAGATCGTCGGGCGGGGTGCGGGTGAGGTGGTCAGCGCCGCCCCGATTGGCGGCGGTCCCGGTGTGATCGGCGAGTCGAACCATCGCTATCGACTCACGGCCTGGGTGATGACCGATCTGCGCGAAGGCGCCGCCTATGTTCGCGTCGACGACGCGCGATGGAGTTGGGACGATGTTCGTGCGACCCGGAAGTCCGGGGAGGTGGGCGGTCGGAGTGTCTGGACCCCGTTAGTCATCGAGTTCCAGCCGGGTCCGCACGATCCCTTTCTGGTCGTTCGGCTTTGTGTGGACGGCTTGGGCGCGGCTTGGTTTGACGACGTGTTGCTGGAGGACGTCGGCCATGGTCGGTGCGCCATCGAATGAAGGGTATACCTTCTGACGCCCTGCTTTCGGCGCTTGCTTCAACCGGTGTGGAGTTCTATGGTGAGTAGCGTTTATAGAGTGAACAGAATCAACAGGACGTAGCTTGACCATGTGCCTGATACGTCCCGTGCCGGAATGGCGTCTAACGCGGGAGGATACACATGCATCGGGATATGAAATTCTTGCTGGCTTGGGTCAGCATGGCGGTGGCGGTAGCGACCGCGTCGGCGGTCAATGTGAATGTGTCCCTGGTGACGGTGGATGCGCAGGGGCGTTCCTGTCCGATCGACGACCGCCAGGCGCTCTGGGAGTCTCCGTTCGGCGGTTTGGCCGCCACGGTGTGGCCCTTTGTCCTGTGCGTGGATGATACCCCCATCCTGGAGTACCGCACCGCCAGCCAGAAACTCGAGGCAAAGACGATGGGGAATGGCGCCATGGTGTCAGATGCCAGCATGGATGCCATGGTGGAAGGCGTGTTCGGGTCGGAGAATGCCGTGAAGGTGGAGGAACTGCTTTCGTCCAGTCTCAGGCGCCGCGCCACGCAGTCCATTGATCTGGGCTCCGGATCGCACGTGATCCAGCCGTTCGGTTTTGAATTCACGGTGGCCGGCGACGGCACGATAACGACCCGCGATGCCCGGTTGCGCATTGACGTCAAGACGCGCACCGTCGGAGTGATCTGCTACCCGGTCACGGTGAAGATGGCGCAGGCCAAGCGATCCGTCTCCGGGCCGGTGCGGCTTATCTACAAATCCGCGGCTTTGCTTAGCGGAATAGAGAACATGCTCGCCGAGTACGACAAGCAGAACTTCCAGGCGGCGGGGACAGCCGCGAAGTCGGGATTCCGGAGCATCAGGGTTTACCTGCCGCCGTCTGCCGCCGGGGCCGCCTATGATGTTAACGGAGCGAAGTTCGAGTTGGGGGCCGACGGGAAGGTCAAGCTGGCGCCGGATGCGAAGGCCAGTTGCGCCGATGGCCGTTTGGTCCTGCTGGATGTTCCGGCCGCCGCGACGGTCGCCGCCGCCAAGAGCCCTCTCGGAGTGAGTTGGTTCGGAGGCCCCGGTGAAGTGAGACTCGCGTGCGAATCCGAGTCGGTGGTCGTCAACCCGGGCGTGAAGAGCGTTGGCGGAATATGGAATACGGAGCAGGCAGGCAGTACCGGGTCCGGGATGCTGATGGTTCCGGCGGCCGGTAACCCGACGGTCCAAATCGCCGGGCTGGGTGTTCGTCTTCAGGCTTCCGACAATCGCTGGCCGCACAGGCATCTCGTCTGCGACCTGGCCGGCGGCGCGTGCTGGGCGGTGGAAACGGCGCCGCTGGAGGCCAAGCCGGGTTCCGAATGGTCATGCCGCATCGCGTCCGCGGCGGGCAAGGCGGCGGTTCCCGCGGCGCTGAAGGTGTCGCTCGAATCCATCGTCGGCGGCCCGACGGGTGGCGACATTGATCTCAAGGCTGCGGACGGGGTGTTCACGGGCAAGCTGCCATCCAAGCCGGGCCTCTGGCGGCTGCGGGTTGCCGCCACGGACGGTAGTCCGTTGAAGGGACAGACCCTCGGCGCGGTGCTGATTGGCGACAAGCCAGCCGCCGCGGTCTCGCTCTTCACGGTCAACAACCGCGCGCTGATGCGGCGCGGCGATACGTTCGACCTGCTCTGGGTCGCCCGTCGTCCGGCGGGATCGGCCGCAGCGGAATGGCCGGTGCGTCTGCGCGGCGTGGGGTTGGATGCTGTCGTGGGACGCCTCGCCATTCCAGCCGCCGGCGGCGGTTCGCCAACTGCCAGCGGACGTCTCGTGGTGGATACGAGCGCGTTGGGTGTTGGCGAGTACACGGCCGCTGTCGAAGCGGACGGCGTGGCCGGCTTTCCCTTCCGGTTCCGTATCTGCCAGCGGGAGCGACTGAGCGATTTCGATGTGTACTCCTGGCCCATACATACCACGGCGGCGCTGCCCTTCCCGGGTTCGCCGGTCAACTCCTACGTCGGGGGCGCCAACATGGGCACACCGGCTACGGCGCCTTTTCTGGCGGATAGCGACGTAGGGCTCGACGGTGTCTTCGGCGCCTATGCCAATGCGCCGCTGGGCCCGCTGCCCGAAATGTTCGCGCGACCCGGCATGGACGAGCGGATCGGCATGGCGCTGGCTTCCATGGGTGTGGAAAACGCGCCGGGGTGGCCCCAGGCGCATTCATACGAAGTATGCAACCCAAAGCATACGTTGCCGGAAAATCTGGCATGGGTGCGGCGGCGTATGGCGCTCTTTGCGCAGACTCACGCCGACTACCCTGGGGTCGACGGTTTTGATTACGGATGGAATTGGCAGACAAGCGGCAAAGGATACTGGGGGGATGATGGTCCCGGTCGCCTGGACGCGTGGCAGCCGGAAGCCGCCGCGCAGTCGGATGCGGTGGCGAGGAAACTCACGCAGGAGATGTGGCCGAACGTGGTCAAGAAATATGCGAATCTCAAGCCGATCGGCAAGACGCTTTCGGACAAGTGGCCGAAGGAGCTGGCGGACATCCCGGGGCTTACCGAGGCTCAGATGGGGTATGTGAATTCGGTGGAGCCAAACGGGTGGAGCCTGCTACTGCCGAACACGTTCGCGGAATGGTATGCCGATCTGAACGAGATCATGCCCGGAATGACCCATCACGCCCACGTCTCCTCGAGCGTACTTGGCGGCAGCATCAAGTACTGGGAATGGCTCGGGAAGACGCATCGGGCCTCGATCGATTTCTCCGAGCGTTTCATGTCGCCCTTTGACGGCTGGATATCCCCGGCGATCATGGCCATGGACAATCGGGAGAAGCAGAAGATCCAGTTGGCCGTCCAGAGTCATGGCTGGCGGTCGGAAGATATCCCAAGCCTCTTTGCGGCAGCCGGGCGCGGCGTGGACGGGTTCGCGTTCACGGATTTCTCGGACAAGAGCCCGCTGGACGCGATCGGTCGCGGCCGTGTGTTCGAGCGGTTCGGGTCCTGGTTCGTTTCCTTCGACCCGCTGCCGGACGTGGCCCTGTACTGTACCGGCGACCGGAATGTCGAGCGCACGGCCCTGCACGACCTGGCCCGCATACGCCGGCCGGGCGTGATGGTGGGGCCGCGCGACGTGGCAGCCGGCGAACTGTTGAAGTACAAGGTGCTGCTCCTGCTGGGCATTGGCGACAACTTGCCGCCCGAAATCCTGGACGGTTTCCGCGCCTTCGCGGCCAAGGGCGGCGTCATCCTGAAAGACGACGCCTGCCACAAGAGTGTGCCCGGGCGCTCCATCGGGATGGCCTACCAGGGGAAGGCTCTGGGCGGCAGTTGGGGCGGCGCGCAGGCCGGCGGCGAATACGAGCATACGTATATCTGGCAGATCTTCCTGGAGAAGCAGGCGACGCTGATCAAGGCGTTCGCCGATACACCCCAGCCGCCGGTCATGACGCCGGACACGGATGCGCTGATCTCGCCGCTGGCCGGCAAGGATTCGATCATCTGCTTCGTGATCGACAAGACCGAGATCCCTCTGGAGGTAACGTTCCCGGACGAGAAATCGTCTCGCTTCCACCAGGGCCAGGTGCTGCCCAAGGTCAGCGAATTGCAGGTGGAAAAGGGATGGTACGTGCATAATCTGCTTACCGGCAAAGCCGCGCCGACCGAAAGCACGGCAAAAGGTTTGCGTGTTCCGATCTCTCTGACCGGTGCCGAGGGTCAAATCTACCTTCTGACCCGACAGAAGCCGGAGAACATGGTCATCCAGGCGGAGCGTGCGTCGGCGGCCATCGTGCGTCTTACGGGCGGGCTCGTGGATGGCCAGGGCAAGCCTCTGGCTGATCCCATGCCGTTCGAGTTGACCCTGAAAGGGCCGGATGGCGCGACGTTGTTCCATAAATTTGCCTCCATCGGGCCGGACCATCCGTTCGATCTTCCTGTGCCGGCCATGTCGGCGGGCGCGCGAGCGGAATTGGTGGTACGGGATCTCGTGCTGGGGACAACGGCCACCCAGGCCCTGGAACCCTCCGCTCCGGCTGCCGTGACTGTCCGGCAGACGCCGGACTTGATCGGCGGCGAGAAGAAGATCATGGCGTTCTTCTCTGAACGCAAGAACAAGGGGCCGGTCACCATTGTCCTCGACGAGGGGCAGGAAGCGTACCGGCCGGCGGCGGAGAAGATGGCCGAGATGTTGAGGAAATCCGGACGCGAAGCGAGGGTGACGACTTTCGACACGGCGGATATCCGGCCCCTCCACCTGCGATGGTATCCCCAGCCGGAGGACGTCGAAGTTGTCCGCAGTGTCACCAACGATTTCGCCTGGGCGTATCGCATCGACATGAATATCATGGCCATCTTCGAGAAGGACAAGTCAGGCAAGCTTGTCCAGGTGGCCTACACCAATCCGGCCGCAGGTTATGCCGAAATGGGGCCGCGCCTGCGCCATGACGCCGACGTGGTCCTGTTCGGCCAGCCGTCCGACAACCGCGTTGCGGCCGACCTAACGCCGTGGTTGCGGCGAAAGCCGACCGCCGTCTACCCGGCGCCGGGCGGGTTCTTTGTCCACTACCTCTGGTCCCCCTTCCGGGCCAGCTACGACGCCCTCTACGTGGGTTGCCGCGATGTTGCCGGCGCCGAGGCGGCGGTGGCCTGCCTCTCCGGCCTGAAGGTCCCCGAACCCGTCCAGATGGCCAAACCGACGGAAAAATCCGTGACGATTCGGGGCGGGCAGCCCGGGTCGCTCGAGAACATGCAGGTCGCCCTGGGCGGCACTCCGGTATTGAACGTGGAATACACTCCCAGCGGCAATCGGCTGATCGCCATTACCTTTGGATATGGCGAGTGGGTGTTTGTCCTGGATGCCGACGGCAAGATCGTGGAGCATCTGATGCCCCCGGAAACCGCGGTCTGGCCGAGCTGGTACCGATGGGGACGTGGGGCTACCCCGCTGAGCGACACGCTGCTGCGTATTTACCTCTGGGACAACATGTATCAATACGAACTCGGCCGCGGATGGATTAGCAGGGCCCAGAAGGCGTCGATGGTGGAAGACAAGGAGGCGGGCAGAGGGTTCCTGGGCGGTCCCGATCGCCTGATCGCGATGGATCCGAAAGGAGCGATACTCTGGACCTATGAAGACGGTACCATGTCGACCGACCTGACCATCGTACGCGAGGTGGTTCCGAAAGCCCTCAACGGCGACAAGAGCATTCTGTTGGCGAGCGCCTTTTCCAGGGGAAACAAACAGCTGTTCGCGCCTGCGGTCATTGCGCTCGACGCCGCGACGGGCAGGGTGCTGTGGAAACGTGACGGCGTTCCTTTGTCTGCCGGAAAGATTATTACGCTGGGGGATCGGTTCCTCATCATGGCGGACGACAGCTCCGTTCACGAACTGATCGCGAAGAGCGGACAGGCAGGGACCGCGATGTCGGCCTTGACCGGAAGTCCCGACTGGGTTCTGGAAGTGGCGGGACGAAAGCTGGTGATCGCCGAGAACAGTCAGTTCAACCGGAAGGGCCCGGCCTGCCGCGTGTACCTCCGGCCCCTGGCTGGCGGCGCGGACCAGAACCTGGACGTGCAAGGACGGGTGCTCTCCATGGAGGTGGCGTCCGACAAGCAGTCTTTCGTCGTGGCCACCACCCTCAATCGCCTGTTGCGATTCTCCGCGGACGGAGCCCTGCTCTGGCAAACGGAGACACAGCCGTGCAACATCGTGCGGGTGTCTCCGGACGGCAAGAGCGTCGCTGCAGCGGGGAATGACGGCGTGGTTCGCGTATTCAATGCTGCCGATGGGAAGCTTCGGAACGAGGCTGACCTGAATGTCTACAACAACATCACCGCGGACGCTTATGCCAAGCAGAAGCGCATGGGTGAACTGCCCTGGGAGGCGGACCGTACGCCGCAAACGCCCCCGCCCGAGCCATCCTACCTGAAGAGCATCCCGAAGAGCGCGGTTCCATTCGGCCCGAACTTGGCGCCTCCGGAGACGATGCAGACGTTGCTCAAGCCGGCCGGGAACTTGAAGCTCCCGGGCGAGAAGCCTGGCTATATGGGCTTGCTCACCGAGGCCGTCAAACTTCCACCGTTCGACGTGAAAGCCGGTACAACGTATCTCGTCGAGTTGCTGGATATGGTGGGCGTGCCGACGAACACCGAGTCCCTGCTGCGCCTGGAGATCGCCGTCGTCGGCAGCAAGAAGGCGAAGAATCTTCCCTGCACAGCCAGGCTGCCGGTCGATGCCTCTCTCAAGCGCCGACGGTTCGCGTTCCGTGCCGACGCGGATGACCAGGTGACGTTGACCCTGCGGCCGATCATGCCTGTCGCCCCGGGTGACAAAAAGGGGGACAGGAGCTTTGACAAAGTCGAGGTCAGCAAGATTCCGATCGCGATGGGCGACGTCGTGGTGTCGGCCATGAACTTCCCCGGGCAGAATGTCCTATTCGACGGCGGCCCCAGCGCCCGCGCCAAACCCTATGGCACGTTCGAGTGCACGTTGTATCCCATGAGTGATGGGAAAAACGCGACAGTCAAGATCACAGTCAAGAAGCCGGGCGTCGCGCTTCAGTTGGTCAACAACATGATCGCGAACAGCAAGACGGACTGGGACCCGATAGCGGGGCAACGCAAGGAGGGCGTGGTTGCCTATGCAGAGGCGGTTACGCAGTTCAAGTCCGGGTGCGGGATGTCCGCCGTCGTCGTTTACGAGGATATTTCCGGTCCCGTGATCGGGGACGGTGGAAGTGTTCGGGAACGGGCCGCGACGCGGTACTCTGTGGACGTTCACAAGGTTGGCGGCGACTGGGTGCGGATTGGCACGGTGATTGACAACACCCAACTCGTCAACGTCTTTCCCTGCCCGGAAGCCAAGCTGGACGGCATCCGCTACGTGTGGGCCGGTCGTTACGATGACCAGGACCGGAAACGGACCGACGGGTTTGTGCGCACAGCGCAGATCGAAGCCTATGCGACCGACAGCGAGCTGAACGTGGAGGAACTGCTGGACACCAAGGACGGAGGCTTTTGAGGCCGGACCCGTGAAGGTGGCAGCAGGAGCAACCCAATGAATCAGGCAGGCAAGGCCGCAAGAGCAGGACGGATACTGAGCGCAGTGGCAATGGTCACCCTCTGGATGGGGGGGGCGGCGGGCGGGTGGGCCGCGGAAACCGCCGGCGCGGGAGCGGACGACCCCGCGGCGCGATTCCGCGGGGCGCCGAGCTACGACTTTGGCGTGACGAACGTCCGGTGGGAGGCCGCCACACCGGAATACAGCTACGTGATCTTTGACTTGTACTGGTCCTATTCCTGGCGCGCGAAGTGGACGGAACCGGCCGCCACGAGTTGCACGGGCAAGGACATGGATCTGGAGAGTTGGGACGCCGCCTGGGTCTTTGTGAAGTTTCTGCCGGACAAGGATTCCAAGGAGGCGCAGGAACGCAACCACTGGCTCCATGCCGCACTCGATAAGACCCCCGCGAACCACCTGATGCCCGCCGGGGCGACGAATAGCGTGAAACTCTCGGACGACGGTTCGCGCGGCATGGGCGTGTTCATCTACCGCGACGCGATTGGACACGGCACCAACGACTGGAAGAACATCAAACTGCGCTGGCTTCATGGTGCAGATCTTTCGACGTCGCTCGGGGCAGGCAAGGTTGACCCAGCCAAAACAGGTGTTCGCGTTTTTGCGATCCCCGTGGTGTATGTGCCGCAAGGGCCGTTCAAGATGGGAACGGGAGGGGCGTCGGGCATCTCCCGATTCCCGGCCGGATTTACCCTGCCCTCGGCGCAAGGGGACCACATGCCGGGTCCAAAAGACCTCGGAAGTTTGACCGACGGTTCCTGGCGGGGGGGGGCGGTGGTTCCTTTCCTGGCGGACGCGGAGTGGAACGGCCCGGCGGCGGAGGGCAGCCGCGCCCGTCGCATCGGGGCTGCCGCCGGCCAGCTTTGGACGACGCTGACTTATGTGGAAGTTGGCGTGGGGGGGAGCACCATCGGGGACCCCGGCGTCCTGGGGGACGAATATCCCACGGGATACGAACCGTTCTACTGCATGAAGTACGATGTGACGCAGGGGCAGTATGTGGATTATCTCAACTCCTTGCCTCCGGACGTGGCGGCGGGCCGGTCTTGTCTGGGTACGGAGGTCGGCTGCGACTACCCGATGCCGAGGAGTGGGGAAAGAGGGGGGCTGACCATCACCGTTTCGCGCTGGCCGGAGGAGGTCAGAGAGGGAGAGGCGCCGAAGAAGATTACCGCGGACCCCGGCAAGGATCTGGGGCTGCTGGACCTTGCGGACCAGGTAATGGCGGAGGCGGCGCGTGCGGAGGCGGACCGTGCGGAGGCGGCGCGTGCGGAGGCGGCGCGTGCGGAGGCGGCGCGTGCGGAGGCGGAACGTAAGGCAAAAGAGGCCAGTCCGGCGCCGGTGGCGATCAATCTCCCGCCGGTGTACTCGGCGCGCCTGCCGTCTCGTTCGTGTTCCGGGATCAGCCGGTCGGACCTGTACGCGTATGCGATCTGGACAGGGATGCGACCGATGTCGGAATTGGAGTTCGAGAAGGCGAGGCGAGGCGCGCAGAGCCCGGTGCCGCACGAGAACGATACCGGCACCACCAACGGGGCGCCGGCGGACGTGACAAAAGACATGGTGGACGGCGATTCGCCGACAGAGCGGTTTCGCTGCGGAAATTACGCGGGCGGTTACGGTTCGCCGCTGACGGTTTTCCGGGTCGGCTGCTTTGCCACCCCGATGAGCGACCGGGTTGCCGCCAACGCAACGTACTGGGGCATTCTGGAATTCGGCGGGAGCGTGGTGTCCGCTTTGCGACGCGATTTCCGGGGCACGCACGGCGACGGAACGTCGCCCGCCGGAAATCCGGACGCCGCTCTGCGGCGGTATAACGCCCCGTGCACCGGGCTCGAAGACTGGCCCAAGAGAATTGGCAGCCGGGGCGGCAACGACCGAATGTGGATCAACAACGAGTACATTGACGGGCGCTTTGTCTGGAACCGCGCCCGCCTCGTGATCTCCGCCGAGAATCGAATAAAGAGTGCCGTCCCGAAGACGGGGGCGGTGAACGCGCCGTTGCCGGCCGGGGCGGCCCGGCAACCCC
>JBAXWO010000089.1:0-8091 GCA_037128375.1 bacterium | reverse complement strand
ATTCCTGTAGTAGATCTGGGCCAGCAGGTACTTGGCCTGCGCGACCATATCTTCGACATACGTCACGTTTTCCAGCCATTTTTGGGCTTCGGCCCAATCCTTGCGGCCCATGTACAACTTGGCGAGTTGGAGCGCCATGCCGTCCACGCCCTGCAGCAGCTCCGGCGACGGGTCGCGTTTCGCCTTCTTCTCGTCCACGACCAGGGATCGCATCTGGTGAACCGCCGAGACGAACAGGGCGGCCGCCTTCTGCTCCTCGCCAACTTCGATATACTGATCGCCCAGCGACTGAGCCGCAAGCACCACGTTGTAGTAACCGCACTTCTCCTTATCTACGATCATCCGGTCGTATTCATCCTGCATCTTCCTGATCTTCTCGGCGGGCGGCAGGGCGGAATTCTGAAGGATCCGGATCCGGATGACCGACAGGGGGCCGACGCGGTCGTCGGTGGGATAGTTGCGGATGAAGTTGGCGATGCGCTCTCCCGCACCGCTCATGTCCCCCAGACGGTAATCGATGATAGCCAGACGCGATTCACAGATGATCGTGGCCTTCTGGCTGGTCTGGCGCGGCAGGGCGCGCGCGTAGTAGGTGCGCGCGTTGCCGAAGTCCTTGAGCTGGTAATAGTTCTCTCCGAGCATGCGCAGTTCGGCGGGGGAGGCGTCATCGCCCTGCCGTTCCACCGCCTTCCCCAGAGCCTTGATGGCCTCCGGATACTGCCCTTTCTCCATGAGCAGGGAGGCGGTCGCCACCTCCTGCTCATCAGCCAAACACGGAAGCACGACCATCGCCATCGTGGCCGCCGCGCTCAACATGACCGTCCAACGGACACGGAATCGTCTTTCGTCCGGCCCGCGCCTGCGGGAACAGATATGAAGGGCAATGCTCACAGGTTCATAAACCTCGCTGATAATGACAAGAACAGCCTTTCTAGCGGTGCAGACGTCCCCTCGTCAAGCATCATTGTGTTCTGCCACCTTTGCTCAAGCCGAGCGGGTGTTTGCGCAGTTTCTTGGACAGCAAGACGTATGCCAAGCAGGCCAGGCGGCGCACAATATTCCTAAAAGCTCACATTTCGGACAGACTGTGACAGCGACCCTGCCAAGCCGTCTCGCAGGACTGGCTACTATTGTGTGCAGGGCTGCTGCATCCAGTATGCGGATGGAGGAGTCGCGTGAGTCCCCCCTAAGGTGGACCGCGCTGTCCCTAGCGCGGTCAGACGCCAGTGGGGACACCGGCGTCCACCGGGTCGGATACGTCACCGTATTGGCGCTGTCGTGTACTTAGCCGAGTATTTGGCAGGCTCCCGTCGATATCGACATTGCCGGCGTCCGGCTGTATAAGGCGTCGAAAGGCAATGGAAGGTCACACTGTGAAGACAATGGATTGCGACTATCTGGTCCTGGGCAGCGGCATCGCGGGGCTGATGTCCGCCCAGCATCTGTCGGGGCAGGGACGGGTGTTGGTGGTCACCAAGAAAGACCGGGCGGAAAGTAATACCAACTATGCCCAGGGCGGCATTGCCTGCGTGATGACGTCGGACGACAGTTTTGCCCAGCATGTCAGCGACACGCTCGACGCCGGCGCGGGACTGTGCGATGAGGCCGTGGTGCGGGAGATTGTCAGCAAGGGTCCCGAGCGTATCGCCGAGTTGGAGCGGTGGGGGTTGAATTTCGCCGAGCTGGCGGGTCAGGCAACCCGTACCTACGATTTGGGGCGGGAAGGCGGGCATTCCCAGCGGCGCATCCTGCATGCCGGCGACATCACCGGGCAGGCGATCGAGAAAGTGCTGCTGTCGCATGCGCAGGGCAGTCCAAATATCGCGATCATGGACCATTGCATGGTGATCGACCTGATCACCACCGGTTGGTTGGCGGGGCGGGAGCTGAGCCCGCCGGCGGGGGAGGGCGCGGCGCTTTCCGGGAACCGGTGCGTGGGCGTGTACGCGCTGGATGAAAGCACCGGGGAGATCTTTGCCATCCGGGCCGCGGTGACGGTCCTGGCCACGGGGGGTGGGGGCAAGGTCTATCTTTACACCAGCAATCCCGACATCGCCACGGGCGATGGTGTGGCCATGGCCTGGCGCGCCGGGTTGCCGATCAAGAACATGGAGTTCATCCAGTTCCATCCCACCATCCTCTATCACCCGCACGCCAAATCGTTCCTGATCAGTGAAGCCGTGCGCGGGGAAGGGGCGGTGCTGGTGGATGCGGCGGGGACGCCGTTTATGGAGAAGTACGATCCGCGTGGTTCGCTGGCGCCGCGCGACATCGTGGCCCGCGCCATCGACCATGAAATGAAGTTGAGTGGAGCGCCGTGCGTCTTCCTGGATATCCGCCACCATCCGGTTGAGTTTCTGCGCCGACGGTTTCCGAACATCACCGAGCGGTGTCTATCCCTGGGTATCGACATGGCCCGGGATCTGATTCCCGTGGTGCCGGCGGCGCACTATTTCTGCGGCGGCGTGGAAGCGGGCGTGGATGGCCGCACGGCCCTGCCGGGATTGTATGCGTGCGGCGAAGTGGCTTGCACGGGCTTGCACGGCGCCAATCGGCTGGCCAGCAATTCGCTGCTTGAGGCGCTGGTCTGCGCCGCCCAGATGGCGGATCACCTGGGGCAATCGCCTTCGCCCGGGGTGCGGGATATCGCCATTCCCGAATGGGAATACGGGGCGGCGGTGCCAAGCGATGAAAGTATTGTCCTCGAACATAACTGGAACGAGGTGCGGACCTGCATGTGGGACTATGTCGGGATCGTTCGATCGGACAAGCGGCTGGAACGCGCGGCCCGCCGCATCCGGAACCTGCGGGAAGAGATCCGGCAGTATTATCTCGACTACCTGGTCACGCCGGACATTTTGGAACTTCGGAATATTGCGGATGTGGGAGAGTTGATCATCCGTTCCGCCCGGTTGCGCCGTGAAAGCCGGGGCCTGCATTTCACGCTCGATTATCCGGAGAAAGATGAATCGGGCGGGCGGCAGGATACAGTGATTCGGGATGTGCCGGGCCGGCGCGGATAGGCGGCGAATTTTACCGGGTAGATTTTCATTTGACTACGTCGGACGGTAGGTTCATATTGCACAGCAAGTCGAAGCATTCTTACAGCAGGGGACGCTCATGGCAAAATTGCTGAAAGTGTTGGTTGTGTTGTTGCTCATCCTGAGCGCGGTGGCGCTGACGGTCGAAATCATACTCGTCCGGCAGCGGGAGGAACTCAAAGGCCGCAATCTCATGCTCACTCGCGGAGCGATACAGGTGTCCAAGACTCTTGAAGTCATTCCCGCCGAGCCTCCTGTGGATCTGGCGACGCGCGATCTGCCTCTTCTTCAACTGAACGAGGAGATGTTCAAGCATTTCTACCAGATTGGCCCCGATGGCAAAGTGGTCTCGGAAAATGGGCAGAAGAAGACAGACGGTCCCGGCACGTTGGATGCGCTCCTCAAGGACATTTCCGCCAAGGCGAATCTCCAGTTCGTCCGCCTGAACGATACCAGGAGTTTGCTCGCGAGCACACGCGTGACGCTGAACGAGACCAGCAATACGCTGGTCTCGACGATCCTGGACCTGAACCAGACCCGGGAAAAACTCAAGCAGACCGAAAACAGCCTTGAGGCCGCCAACAAGGATATCGAACAGAAGAAGGAACAGATTGCGGATCTGACCCAGAAGAACGAGGCGCTGACGGCTGATGTGGAACGGAAAAAGGAACAGATCGGAAAGTTGACCGACAAGGTCAGCGATGTCGAAGCCAAACTCCTGGACTCCACGCGTTATGTCCAGAAGCTTGAGAAGGATTTGGGGGACTGCCTCCGGGGTCCGTCGGAGGGAATGACGCCAGGCTTGCAGGGCCAGATCATCGTCGTCAACACCAACTGGAATTTTGTCCTGGTCGATATGCTGCCGGAAGCGCACCTGGTGCCGATGACCGACCTGACGATTCAGCGTGAGGATAAATTGGTCGGCAAGGTGCGGGTGTCAGAAGTCATCCGTGACCGACGTTTCGCGTTTGGCGAGATTTTGCCGGACTGGGAGCAGGTGCCGGTCGCCGCAGGTGACTACGTCTTCTATTGATCCCAACCGGTTCGAAGACCCGTTCGCCATGACTATTCCACGCTGGTATCTTCTGATTCCGGTCGTACTCGGGCTGTTGTGCGCCGCAGGATGCGTCTCGACGGAGGAGTCGGAGATGCCGTGGAACACGCCCCAGTCCTGGGAGGGAACCCCGGGCATCCCCGGGCTATCCCCCACCGATCGGTGAACGACTATTTCAGCCCCTGGGCGACCATGGATTCCGCGATCTGGATGGCATTCTGGGCGGCGCCCTTCCAGATGTTGTCTCCCGCGCACCAGAGGACCAACCCGTTCTCGGCGCTCTGATCTTTCCGGATGCGCCCGACCAGCACGTCGTAGTCGCCTGAGGCCTGAATGGGCATCGGGTACACGGCGTTCTTGGGATCGTCCACCAGTCGCACGCCCGGCGTTTTCGCCAGAATCTCCCGCGCCTGGGCGGGCGTGAGGGGTTTTTCGAATTCGGCATTGATCGCGATGCTGTGCCCGTTGAAGACCGGCACGCGTATGCAGGTGGTCGCCACACGGATGGCGGCGTCGCCCAGGATTTTGTGGGTTTCCTTGCGCATCTTGATTTCCTCGGTGCTTTCGCCCGAATCATCCTTGAAGGATCCGACGCAGGGGATCAGGTTGAAGGCGATTTGATGGGGGTAGACCTCGTGGCGGAGAGGCTTGCCGGCGGCCCAGTCCCTGGCTTGCGCCTCGAGTTCCTTGATGGCCGCGCTGCCGGTCCCGGATACCGCCTGGTAGGTGCTGGCCGTGAGCCGCCGCAGACGCGCCGCCTTGTGCAGGGAGGCGAGCGGCATCAGGGCGATGATGGTGCTGCAGTTGGGGTTGGCGATCAACCCCTGATGAGATTTCAGGGCCTCAGGGTTGATTTCGGGGATGACCAGGGGAACACGCGGATCCATCCGGAAATCATCGCCGTTATCCACCACAATGCATCCCCGTTTGACGGCTTCCCATCCCAGGGTCTGGGACGCGCCCTTGGACCCCTCGGTTCCCGCAAAGAACGCAAAATCCATCCCGGCAAAGGCGTCGGGTTGTGCCGCCTTGACAGGATAGTCGATCCCATCAATGGTTTCCGTCCTCTCACTGCGCGCCAGAATGGTCAAGGATTTGACCGGGAATTGGCGCTTTTTCAGCAATCGTACCATTTCCGTTCCGACCGCCCCGATGCCCACGACACAGACATTATACTGTTTCATTGTTTTTTCCTGCTTGTAGACTTACACCCGTTCCGCGACCAGATCGCCGACTTCCGTGGTCGAATATCCCATTTTTCCGGCGGCGAGATTCCGGACCTTGGTGGACGTGACGTTCTTTACGGCTTCTTCGATGGCGCGTGCGGCCTGTTCTTCGCCCAAATGCTCCATCATCATCATGCCCGAGCAGATGGCGGCGAGCGGGTTGATCACGTTCTTGCCGGTATACTTGGGGGCGGAGCCGCCCATGGGCTCGAACATGCTGACCCCCTCCGGATTGATGTTGCCGCCGGCGGCGATGCCGAGCCCGCCCTGGGTGATGGCCGCCAGGTCGGTGATGATATCGCCGAAGAGGTTGGCGGTCACGAGCACATCGAACCACTCGGGGCTTTTCACCATCCACATGCAGGCGGCATCCACATGATAGTACTCGCGCTTGATGTCCGGGAATTCCTTCTCGCCCATCTCGTTGAAGGCCCGCTCCCAGAGGTCGAACACGTAGGTCAGGACATTGGTCTTGCCGACGAGGGCGAGCGTGTTGTGTTCGCCGACGCCTCGCGCCTTCTTGCCGTACTTGCGGGTGTACTTGAAGGACCAGCGCAGGCAGCGGTCCACCTGGGCGCGGGTGTAGATCATGTTCTGGACGGCCACTTCGTGGGGGGAGCCCTTCATCATCAGCCCGCCGACCCCCGTGTAAACGTCGCCTGAATTCTCGCGCACGACCACGTAATCGATCTCCTTGGGGCCCTTGCCCTTGATGGGCGTCTCCACGCCGGGATAGAGATGCACGGGCCGGAGGTTGATGTATTGGTCCAGATCGAACCGCAGTTTCAGAAGAATGCCCTTTTCCAGGATGCCGGGCTTCACGTCGGGGTGGCCGATGGCGCCGAGGAAGATGGCGTGATGCTTCTTCAATTCGTCCGAGGCGTTGGGCGGGAGGACCTCTCCCGTCCGCAGGAAACGTTCCGCGCCGAAATCATACGTCGTGAAGTTCAGCTTGAAGCCGAATTTTCCGGCGGCGGCTTTCAGAACTTTGACGCCCTCGGTGACGACTTCGGGGCCGGTCCCGTCGCCGGGAAGCAGTGCGATATTGTAGGTCTTGCTCATGGTTGTATCTTTCGTTTATATCCGCGCGATGCCTTCTTGATTTCGCAGGCGGCTCATGCTACCTGAACACCGTCTTCCTAGTCCAGCTAAACCTGAGGGCTGGTGTAGCGCGTCTTCTTTCAATAGGGCGGGTGGTCATGAGAGTCAAGCGGGGTGCCGATTACGTTGCCTTCATCGCGAGGGAGTCCTTTCGTTCCTTTTGGAGGAACGACGGGTTCGAGAAGGCCTCGGTCCTGGCGTACAACAGTTTCTTTGCGCTCTTTCCTCTCGTGCTCCTGCTGCTCTTTGTCGCGGGACGATTCATGGTGTCCTCCGAGATGGCCATGGAGGCCGTGGAACGACTGACGACGCAACTGATGCCGATGTTTGGCGACCGGGTGATCCGGGAAGTCCAGGGGCTGGCGTTCCAGAACGCCTGGGGGTTGGTCAGTCTTCTGCTGTTGTTCTGGGGGGTGACGCCCCTCGCCTCCGCCATCCGCCGGGCATTCGGACAGATATACCAGGTCGATACGGCGCTCCCGTTCCTGAAGGAGAAGCTGATGGACGCTCTGGCCGTGCTGCTGATGCTGGTTCTGCTGATCCTCCTGGTGGTGGGCGAGATCGCCTATGCCGTGGTGGGTGCCCTGGTGGCGGGACTCGCGGGCAAGATCCCCTTTCTCGTCCGGTTGACCGATTTCGTCGTGCCGTTCGGGGTGGCGGTCCTTTTTCTGGGAATTGTCCACTACGTCTTTGCCCCCCGGCGGCCGCGATGGCTCCCCGTGCTGATCGGGACGCTGGTGACGGCCTTTCTGCTGACGCTGATGGGGCCGCTGTTCACGGCGATCATGCGGTTCAACCCGAATTATGGGCTGGCCTTCGGCTCGCTCAAGGCCGTGTTCTTTCTGCTCATCTGGGTTTACGCGGCGTTCGTCGCCATTCTGGCCGGCGTGGAAGTCAGCGCCACCATTCAGCGGCGGGACGTGCTCCTGATCCGCGAACTCCTGGCCGCGCCGGGGAAACGGGCCAGGAATGTCGGGCGCCTGGAGAGCCATGTGGAGGCCCTTGAACCCGGTCGGGTGCTCTTTACCGAGGGGGAAAGCGGCGACACGATGTACTACGTGGTCTCAGGCTCCGTGACCCTGAGTCGCGGTGAACAGGCATTGCGGGTGATGCGGACGGGCGAGTATTTCGGCGAAATGGCCATGCTTTTGAAAACCCCGCGCAGCGCCACCGCGCTCGTTTCCGACCCCGATACGAAGGTGCTGTCCATTTCGGCGGCAAACATGCAGGACGTGCTCGATCAGAATCCCCAGATTGTCCTGTCGCTGCTGCGCGAAATGGCCGGACGCCTCAGGGATACGACGGAACGGGCTTCCTGACCGCCCGGGCTGTCGTGGATGGCGTTATTCCCCACCCTTACTAGGATACCCTTGCCCGACCCGCTTACCCGAGTCTTCCAGTGCGAACGTATTCTTCAAGGTGGACCGCGCTGTCCCGAGCGCGGTCAGACGCCGGTAGGGACACCGGCGTCCACCTGGGCGGATACGTCCTTTCAAGTTCTCTGCGCCTTCAATGTCTGACAGCCTTCACTCTGCATCCTTTTGACTGCTCAATTATATGCAGTAGCATCCCACAGAAATCCTAATCGTAATCTTAATCGTAATCATAATCTCCTGCCCCAGAGAGGATTATGATTAAGATTATGATTAAGATTACGAAGTTGAGTTCA
>JBAXWO010000088.1:0-8160 GCA_037128375.1 bacterium | reverse complement strand
ATGACCGCACCGCAGGAATCAAGGCCGTTTTCAACAGGTTTAATTCGGGAACCGCACACGGTCATAAAATGATCGGTAACACATAGCGCCCCTCCCACGAAATTGGAAACCACACTGAACCGGCCGACGGGTCGTAGCACCCAAAGTATGGGTCGCCCGCCATCTCCTAACCCGGCATGGCCGGAACCAAGAGGAAGAGTTTGAACAGTCGCAAAGCACGCTATAAAGACTTCTCTTCCCCGCCTCTGGCGGAAATACAAGGATGCCTTCGCGGCTCCTGTGAAAATTCTCTTCTTCAAATCCCGACCATTTCTCGATGAATTCAATTCAATGGCTGGATTCTGAATTCTGTCTTCTGACGACTCCGCATCCCGTCACTGACCTTGACGAAGGCGCTTGATTCTGCAAGCTTTTGCCCATTCTTAATGAGCACCGGATACCAAACCACCTGGCTGGCTGTTGCGCTGGCTGCCGCAACGCTGGGTTGCGGGCGCGCTCCGCGTCCGGAAATCCTGCGCGAATGGGCCGGCGCGCCCTACGAGTTTTGCATCGGGGTCTACACGGGGGCCACACCCGTGACCGTGGGACCGCGGGCGAACCTGCCCCAGACACCGGTCTTCACCGGCGCCGACGTGTCCTCCGTGCCCTGCAACTTTGTTGCCGACCCCTTCGTAGTGCGACGCGACGGCACCTGGTATCTGTTCTTCGAATTGCTCAATGCGGTCACCGGTCAGGGTGATATCGGACTGGCCACCAGCCGAGACGGTTGGACGTGGCAGTTCCGGCAGACCGTTCTGGACGAGCCTTTCCACCTCTCCTACCCCTTCGTGTTCGAATGGAACGGCGCCTGGTACATGCTGCCGGAAGGCGCCCGGAGCGGCGCGTTGACGCTGTACCACGCGGTGGATTTCCCCCTGCGCTGGGAACCGGACTGCAAACTCCTGGAGGGCGAGTATGTTGACACCTCCCTGCTGCAGTACGCGGGCCGGTGGTGGATGTTCACCATGGCGAAGGGATCCCGGGATTTGCTGCTCTTCATGGCCGATGGCCCGCGCGGCCCCTGGACACCCCACCCTGCATCGCCCCTGATCCGGAACAATGGGCACATCACGCGGGGCGGCGGCCGGATAACCGTGCATAACGGAACCCCCCTGCGGTTCACGCAGGATGTCGACCCCACCTACGGCAACGCCCTGCGGGCCTTTCGCATCACGACCCTGACCGACACGGAGTATGCGGAGGAGCCGGCGACCGCGGAACCGGTTCTGAAAGCCACCGGCCGGGGTTGGCGCGCCTGGGGCATGCATCAGCTTGACCCGGTGGAAGTGAAATCCAACCAGTGGCAGGCCGTGGTGGATGGCCTGGGTCCCGCCCTCCCCGATCATCCCGTTGATGTCGAGTTCGCGAACGGCACCCGGCTGGACGGTTTCTGCATTCGGCCCAACCGGGTCAAGGCCGGTGACAGTATCCTGCTGCGACAGTTCGTGAGCGGGATTCCCGCCGCTTTAGCCCCCCGATTGACCGCCTTCGTTCATTTCAGCCGGCCCGGTGAAAAAGCGGTCTTCCAGGCGGACTTCGAACTCAATCCTGAACTGGGGTTTTACGAGTCCCTGGTTCACGTGCCTGCGGATGCGCCGCCGGGCGGGTACGAAATGCGGGTTGGGCTCTATTTCCCGGAAACAGGCCAACGTGTGCCCTTGAAATCGGGTTGGCGGAAGGATGAGTACCGGGCGCGCAACGAGTTGCAGGTCGTCCGGTCCCACTAACCGTCTCCCCCATCACGAGGTGGACCGTGCTGTCCCATCGCGGTCAGACGCCGGTAGGGACACCGGCGTCCGCCTGAAGAGGATCTGACGTAGAGACGTTCGATATTGGAGAAGATGCAGATGCACAAACTTAAATGGCGCCCTTTTACGGGGTGGTTGGCGGGGCTGGCCCTGCTCGCCCTGCTGTTCCGGGGTGTATTTTTCCTGTTCGCCCTGCGGCATATCCCGTTCACCTGGGATGAGGGCTGGCCGTCGCTGATGGCGCTGCACATTCTCAAGGGCGAGTTCCCGGTGGTCTACTGGGGACAAACGTATATGGGCACCCAGGAATCGTATTTCCAGGCCCTTTGCATCGCCCTTCTGGGCGCCAAGACGTGGGTGGTGCGCCTGTATCCCTTCCTGTTCGGGCTCGGGTTTGTGGCGGCGGCAACGCTGCTTGCCGACCGCCTGTACGGTCGGCGGACCGCCCTGATTGCGCTGGCCCTGCTGGCGGTGCCGGTGCCCTATCTGACGATCGGAAGCGTGCTGATTCCGCCGGACAACTATCTGCCCATGACGGCGCTGGGCACGCTGGCCCTGGTGCTGACGTACGACCTGGCTTTTCGCGAGGACGATTCCCGGCGACGGCTTCGCAAAACCTTCTGGCTTGGATTTCTGCTCGGCTACACGTTCTGGCTGCACATTCTCTCGCTCAGCTACGTGGGCGTGGCGGGGCTGTTCCTGTTCTGGCGCAACAAGCGCATCGCGTTCCAGCGCGAAGGCTGGGCCGGCCTGGCCGGGTTTGTTCTCGGCGGTCTGCCGCTCATCCTCTACAACCTGCTCAACGGGTTCGCCACGTTCCGCGATGTGGGCGGGACCACCTCCTGGTCCCACAGTTGGGCGCTACTCAAGGTGCTTTTCCAGCACACGCTCCACTTCCTGATCGGAACCAAGGTGATGTACTTCGGGGACAACGCCCTGTTTGTGCCCCTGCCCGCCGCCCTGGCCATCGCGGTGGCGGCAGTTTGGATCCTGGGCCTGGTCATCGCCCTGGCGCCAATCCTCAGGCTGGTTACGGCAAGCAATCCGGGTGCGGCGTCGCCGCGCAAACTGATCGGCGGCACGATCATGCTGGGGGTGATGGCCGGAGCGGCTATTTTCCTCTTCTGCCGCGGCAGCCGGTCCGCTTCGCAAAATGTGCGCTACGTTCTGCCCATTGTCTCGGCCCTGCCGGTCCTGCTGGCTGCCGGGCTGGACCGGATCCTGACGCGGTCGCGCCTGGCGTTCGGCCTTCTGCTGGCGGTGGTCCTGACCGGCCAGGTCTGGGGCAACCTGATCCTCGCCCGCTTATGGAGCGATCCGGTGATTGTCGAGCGCGACATTCACCTACCTGAAACGGGAGAACTGCGCCGTTACCTGGCCGAAGACGGCATTCATCATGCCTACGCGAACTACTGGATTGCGTACCGCATCACCTTCGAGAGCGGGGAGAACATCGTTTGCGCCGAGCCGTATAACCAGCGGTTCCCCGGCAAACCGGTGAAATTCCTGGATACCGTCCAGGCGGCCACGAACGTGGCCTATGTCTACGTCACGGCACGCAACAAGGATTTTTCGGCGGAGGAATTCGGGGAGGCGATGGCGCAACTGGGGATCACCTGCACCCAGACGAACGTCTCCAGTTTCACGGTCTTCCGCGACTTTCAGCTTCCCTCCGAGGCCGGCATCGCCCGCTGGGAGGAAATCCCGCGCACGAACTGGACGGTAACGACCACGGTTAACGCGGACCAGACGGGCGCCATGCTGGATGGGAATGCGAAGACCCGCTGGAGTCTCGGCAGCCTGCAGAGGCCGGGCGCGAAAGTAACGGTGGATATGGGCGCCGTCCGGAATGTGGGCCGACTGCGAATCGAGCTGGGCGCCTGGCCGACGGATTTCCCGCGGGGTTATCGCATCCGGACGTCGATCGACGGCCAGACATGGTCCGTGGCAACGGAACGGGGCCCCTTGAAGTGGAATCTCTTCTGGCGCGAGAGCCATCCCGTGTTCATCAGCCAGAAGGGAGACTATCTGACCCTGCCCTTCCCCGCCGTGGAGGCGCGCCATGTGGAACTTGAGCTTACGGGCTCCAGCCGGCGATTCGACTGGTCCATCGGGGAGTTACGCCTGTTCAGCCCGGCGCCGTGACCGGGGTCGCCGCCGGCCGCGGATGAAAGAGCCGCCAGACCTGGTACGACAGCCCTTCGCGCAGACACGCCCACAGCAGGTAAAATCCGTCACGAATGGCATGCGATTTCATGCGCCCACCCGCCCGGCGGCTTTCGTGGGCCGGGATCTCGACGATGGAATAGCCCTTGCGCACCGCCTTGGCCACGATCTCGATCTCAACATCAAATCCCTTGGTCCTGGGCTTATACCCCATGACCACGTTGCGACGGAATGCCTTGTAGCCGTTAAGCGTGTCCATCAGCGTCATCCGGAAAAGCAGCGAGGCCGCAACGGTGAACAGGGCGTTGGCGAACAGACGGATGACGTCGTGGTCGGTGCTGCCTCCCATCACCCGTGAGCCGATCACGAGGCCGTGGCCCTTCTCCAGGGCCGCGATAAAGCGGGGAAGGTCAGCGGGATCATGCGAGCCGTCCGAATCGAAGGTCACGATGACCTCGCCTTTCGTCCGGTTGAAACCGAAGTAGAGGGCATTCCCCTTACCCTTCAGTTTGTCGTTGATGAGGATGGAGGCGCCCTTGGCCTGCGCCACCTGAACCGTCAGATCCTCCATGCTGTCCACCACAACCAGTGTTTCGAAGGCGTATTGGGGAAGCGTCGTGATGGCGGCGTTCAGCGCATCCAGCACCGGTCCGATCGTATCCTGCTCATGGCGGGCCGGAATGACGATGCTGACGGTCTTGATGGGGGGCATGGTATCCGTCGTACTCATATGGACTCCTGACTTCTGACTTCTTTATCCGGACTTCTGTTGCCCCGCCACCACCAGGCCATGGCCAGCAGCGCCAGGATCGAGACCGCCAGTCCGCTCCACACCGCCGCCACATACGCCGGGTCGCTCCTGCACACGAGGGTCGGAATCGGCTTCTCGCCGACAACCAGGCGGAAGGCCGGGGTTGCCTCCATGCTGGCCAACCTCCACTGAACGCCATGACGAAACAGGGCGAGCAAAACACCCGCGCCGACAACCAGACCGGCCGCCCCCGCGAGGGTTCTCCAGCCTCGGCGGCAGTTGGTTAACAGGTTGGTTGCCCCAATGCAAGACATGGTTATGAGGAAAACCAGGGGAAGAAGAACCAGTCGCGAGGGGACCCGCTGAGTGCCCAGCAGGGGAATCGGAAGGTAGTTCAGCACGAAATACGGCGCACTGCGAAAGGACAGCGCCGTGAGCGCGGCCACCGGCAACACGAGCGGCCAATAGCGAAACAGGGCGCGCTGGCACGCGGGAACCAGCACGGGAAGCGCCAGCGATGCCAGCAGGAAGACGGCGGCAGCCGGTCCGATATAGCTGTCAAATTCCCAGGGGAATATCGAACCGTTGTACAGCCGGCGGGACAACAGGGCGTCTCCCAAGGCGCCCGCCGAGCCGAATCCCTGGAGACGATGCACATTGGCGTGAAAAGCCAGGGCGGCGGGAGCGAACCGGTGGGCGGCCAGCAGGACGCTCAGGACCGCCGCCACCGCGATCATTTTGTGACGCACGGGGTTGACGATGAAGAACGCCCCCAGGAAAAACAGGCACCAGATATACAGATGGCACCCGCCCTGGAGGACGATGGCGCCCAACACCAACGCCATGGGGATCGCCTGCCGCGACGTGGGCGGGCGTTCGCAGGACTGGAGCAGCAGCAGAACCAGGAAGGGCAGCCAGTAATAGGCGCTCCACATGGAATGTCCGGCGGAAATATGGGCCACCAAATGGCCGTTGAAGGCGAACAAGGCAAAGCCGATGGCCGCCACCAGCGGGGGGAAGCGATAGCGGCGGCTCAACCCGTACCAGCCGAGGGTTCCGATGGTAAACATCACCAGATGGTTGAGCAGGACGAAATCCCGAATAGACAGCCAACGGAGCCCCTGGATTTGCGGCGCAAGCAGCGATAGCGTTTCCGGGATGGCCAGAAACCGGTCGGTCGGCTGGGAGGGCTGGAGGGGCATCGAGGTGTGCCAGGGCAGGGCCGAGGTTTGAAGCGACTGCTTGATGACGCCGAAATACTGCCGTTCCTTGGGCCAGTCCACGGATCGATAGAACTCCTCACCGGTGGCGCCGGTCCGGAAAAAAGCGACCCAGCCGACAAGCCCGGCGAGATACAGGACGGCCCAGAAAGCCGGAAGGGCCCGGTCGGCAGGCGTGGCCAGACTCTCGAGGAACCGGATTAACCTCGCCCCCTTGGGGCGCAGGTTTCCAACACTATCGACGCCGGAAACAGGTTTCATGAACGTTATAGGACACCCGTGGCACCCGAAACACCCTTCCGTTTAGGCGCCGGATCGGGCAGATCATCCTGGATCGTTTGCCACGGACCCGAAAAATCGCCAACGACTTGATGCCACGGTGGCGGAATTCGTCGCTTCTTCATCGGTCACCCCGATGCCAACCGCGCGGATGATAGGTCGTCCTGACACCGACCTCAATCATGAACTGAGGCGCCTGGGTGTGAAGGGCGCAAGGCGGTTCTGTAGGGGTTTACCTTAATCGTAATCGTAATCGTAATCTTAATCCGTTTTGTCGTTTCGCGTTTCGTAGGAGACCGTATTTTCATGCACACGATCTGGCGACGTGCTTCTGATCAATCCCACCAACATGGAAACAATTCGAACCAGTATCGCTTTTCCCGGACCTGCATCAACAAGCTTCTTCTTTGCCACAAGCACATCCAGACAGGCCGCGCATTCCAGCGCCGAACCCCGAGCGATATCGAAAAATCGGCATCGATCAGCGGCCGTGTATTTGCCGTTCCCCTCCGCAATGTTCAATGAAATGGACGTTGCGGCCCGGTCAAGCTGATCGTGTACGGCCAGTACCTTCGGAATCGTTTCCAGGATTCCATCCGACCAAACGACAAACTTGATAGCGTCCTGATAGACACTCAACTTTTCATGATCAAATCTCGTATTCATGAAAAGAACTGTACGGAGACACGGGAGGGCAACGCAAGACCGGGATTAAGATTATGATTACGATTATGATGCCCTTTTATCCCCACGGAACGGCCTTGCGCCTGGGTGTGAAGGGCCCTCCCCGGGCACCTTCAGACGTCTGGATTGCCAGAGCAGGTAGATCGCCGGATACACGAAGAGCTCCATGATAAAACTCGTCGCCAACCCCCCCGCCAGCGGGGCGGCGACGCGCTTCATGAGGTCGGCCCCCGTGCCGGTACTCCACATGATGGGCATTAACCCGATGAAGGTGGTGCCGACCGTCATCATTTTGGGACGGATCCGCCTGACCGCGCCGTGGATGACGGCTTCGACCAGGTCAGCCCGGTCACGAAGCCGGCCTTTGCGTTTGGCTTCGTCATAGGAGAGGTCGAGGAACATCAGCATAAACACGCCGGTCTCGGCGTCCAGCCCCATCAGGGCAATCATGCCGACCCAGACGGCAATGGAGATGTTATAGCCGAGCCCGTACAGGATCCACACCGCGCCGACCAGCGAGAACGGCACCGCCAGCATCACCACGAAGGTCTTGAAAGCGCTCCGCGTGTTCAGGTAGAGCAGCAACCAGATCAACACGAGGGTCACCGGGATGATCAGCTTCAATCGCTCGCGGACGCGCAGCATGTTCTCGTATTGCCCGCTCCACATCAGGGAGGTGCCAGTCGGCAGTTTGACTCCACCGGCAACCGCCTTCCTGGCGTCCTCCACGTAACCCCCGATATCGCGGCCGGCAATGTCCACGAACACGTAACCGGCCAGCATGCCATTTTCGTTACGGATCATCGCGGGTCCGGCGGTAAGGGTGATGTCGGCCAGTTCGGCCATGGGCACCTGCACGCCGTTCATGACGGGCACGAGCACGCGGTGAAGCTGGTCCAGTTCCCCGCGCAATTCGCGGGGGTACCGCAGGTTAATGGAGTAGCGTTCGCGTCCTTCGACAGTGGTGGAGAGGGTTTCCCCGCCCATGGCGGTCATGATGACGCCGTGCAGGTCGTCCACCGTCAGGCCGTAGCGGGCAAGTTGGTCGCGCCTGGGGGCAATGTCCACAAAATAGCCGCCCGTCGCCCGTTCGGCGAAAACGCTTCGGGTGCCGGGCACGTTGCGCAGCACGCCCTCGATCTGCTCGCCCACGCGCTGGATCTGCGGAAGGTCCGAACCGAGGATCTTGATGCCGAGAGGAGTGCGCACCCCCGTGGAAAGCATGTCAATACGGCCCTTGATGGGCATGGTCCAGGCATTGACGTTGCCGGGA
>JBAXWO010000087.1:0-8171 GCA_037128375.1 bacterium | reverse complement strand
TCTTTCCGCCCTTCTTATAGGGGGCCAGCAGGTCGATCACCTTGATTCCCGTCACCAGAACCTGATCCTTCGTGTCCTGCTCCTCGTAGCGGGGCGCGGCCCGGTGAATCGGCATCCTTTTGGTCCCCTGAATCGGACCCAGCCCGTCGATCGGGGCGCCCAACAGGTTCATCACGCGACCCAGGGTATTGGGACCCACCGGCACGGAGATCTCTTCGCCGCTGTCCCGCACCTCGGCGCCGCGCACCAGTCCGTCGGTCGAATCCATGGCGATGGTGCGGGCTACGTTGTTGCCCAGATGCTGGGCGACTTCGAGCGTCAGATTCCACGGCCGTTCGTCAATGCCCGCATTGCTCGTGTGCAACGCGGAGAGAATCGGCGGAAGCTTGTTTTCTGGAAACTCCACATCCACCACGGGGCCCAAAACCTGCGTGATCCGCCCCTGTACACGTTCAGTCTGCTTGTCCATAATCGCCTCTCGCTTCTGTCTTTCCGTCTGCCGCCTAACGCAACGCCTCGGCGCCCGCTACGATCTCCGTCAATTCGGTGGTGATTGCCGCCTGCCGTACCCGATTCCGCTGCAGTGTGATCTGCAAAATAAGATTGTCGGCGTTGGTACTCGCCTGGTCCATCGCCCGCATGCGCGCGCCGTGTTCGCCGACGGCACTGCTCAGCAGCGCCGAATACACCTTCAAATTCAGCCACCGCGGCAGAGCCACCCCCAGCAATTCATCGCAGGCAGGCTCCAATAGCCAGTCCTCGCTACCGGTCGCCGCCGGGATCGAGCCGGCAAATAAAGCCGGGTCGATCGGCGCCAGTCGCTCGAATTTCGGCGCATACCCCATCAACCCGCTCGACGCATTCCACCCCAGATACACCTCGTCAATGCGTTGACTGAGAAAGGCGGCCTGTATCTCCTGGCCGATCCGGTGCGCCTGCTGAAAGTCGGGACGCGCCACCACTCCCTCATAATAGCGCTCGATTTCGACACGACTCTTCAGGAAGTCGTGCCCGCGTCGGCCGCAGCAACTCACCAGGACACGCCGCCCGCGGGCCAGTTGTCCCTGCCGCCACTCCAGCGCTGCCTTGGTCAGGTTACTGTTGAAGCCGCCACATAACCCGCGGTCCGCCGTCACCAATAACAGAAGCACCGTGCCCACATTCCGGTGCGGCATCATCAGCGGATGCTCCGCGGCCCCGGGCGACATGGCCAACCGCGCCGCGAAGTCGCGAACCTTGCCGACGAACCGCCCCACGCGCTTCTCGGCTTCCTGCGCACGCCGCAGTTTGGTGACCGACACCAGTTTCATGGTGCGCGTCAGCTTGCGCGTGCTCCGCAGCCTGACCAACTTGACGTTATATTCCTTGAGCGTCGCCATGCCTTGCCCCGTCGCCTAAACCGATATCACGGTCAACTTCTTCAGGGTGGCCTCCAGCGCCGCCTTGACCTCCGGGGTCATCGCCTGGTCCCGTTCAAATAGCGTCAGGTAGTCCTTCGGTTCGCGCGCCAGCCGATCCGCCAGGTCGTTTTCGAAGTCCCTGATCTTGTTCAACGGAACTGAATCCAGATACCCCTGTGTTCCCGCATAAATCACAGCCACCTGCAGCGCGACGGGCAACACCTCGTGGATGTTCTGCTTCATGATCTCCATCAGGCGCCGACCGCGATCCAACTGCCGGCGCGTTGCCGGATCCAAATCCGAGGCGAACTGTGAAAAACCCGCCAGCTCGCGGTACTGGGCCAGATCCAGACGCAGTGATCCGGCGGTCTGCTTCATGGCCTTCACCTGCGCATCGCCGCCCACGCGCGAGACCGAGATGCCCGGATTCACCGCCGGGCGCTGCCCTGCGTTGAACGCGTCCGCCTCCAGAAAGATCTGGCCATCGGTGATCGAAATCACGTTGGTCGGAATGTAGGCGGAGATGTCGTTCGCCTGCGTCTCCACGATCGGCAGGGCCGTGAGGCTTCCCCCGCCCTTTTCGGGACTGAGCTTCGCGGCACGTTCGAGCAGCCGGCTGTGCAAATAGAACACGTCCCCGGGAAACGCCTCGCGGCCCGGCGGACGCCGCAACAGCAACGACAACTGGCGGTAGGCCTGCGCCTGTTTGGTCAGATCATCGTAAACAATCAGCGCGTGCCGGCCGGAATCCCGGTAGAACTCCGCCATGGCGCACCCCGCGAAAGGCGACAGGTACTGCATGGGAGCCGGATCCGAAGCCGTGGCGGCGATAATCGTGGTGTAGTCCATGGCACCAAACTTCTTCAGCGTCTCGCAGACCTGCACCACCGTCGACCGTTTCTGGCCGATCGCCACATAGAAGCACGCCACATTCTTGCCGCGCTGATTGATGATGGTGTCGATGGCGAGCGAGGTCTTGCCCGTCTTGCGATCGCCAATGATCAATTCGCGCTGTCCCCGTCCAATGGGCGTGAGCGCATCGATCACCTTGATGCCGGTTTGCAACGGTTCCCGCACGTCGGCCCGCTCGATGATCCCCGGGGCCTTGATGTCGATGGTGCGGAGTTCTGTCCCCGCCAGCGCCCCCGCCCCGTCGATCGGGCGACCCAGGGCATCCACGATCCGTCCTGCCAGGGATTCCCCCACGGGCACGGCCGCAATCCGTCCCGTGCGCCGAACGGTAGCGCCTTCCTTGATGGTGGTGTCCTCGCCGAAGATAGCGACGCCCACATTATCCTCTTCAAGATTTAACGCCATCCCGGTCAAGCCCTCGCTGAACTCAACCAGTTCACCGGCCATCACGCGCGACAGGCCATGGATATGAGCAATGCCGTCGCCCACGTTCAACACCGTCCCCACCTCGGAAACATCCGCCTTGCGGTCAAAGTCCGCCAGTTGTGTCCTGAGAATGGAGGTAATCTCTTCCGGTCTTAAGTCTACAGCCATGATCAATTCCCCTGGCCGCATCCGGCCATCATCGTTTGTCTGAACAGTCTTAATCGCGCCGCCAGACTGAGATCATACACCCAGTCCCCCACCCGCAGGCGATACCCCCCCAGCAGGCCGCGTTCTTCATCGGCCCGCAGGACCACTTGTTTGCCAAGCCGCCGCCCCAGACGGTCGGCAATATCGCCCACCTCCTGCGGGGTCAGGGCGTACGCCGAAGCGATGCTCCCCCGCATCAGCCCCCGGCTCGCCTCTTCAAAATCGATAAACTCCGACCCAATGTCGTCCAGGATACCGAGCCGCCTTTTGGCTTCCAACAGGCGGATAAAACGCCAGGTTAGCGGATGCAGCGCCTCCGCCCACAACGCCTTCAAAACCCTCATCCGCGCCTCGTGGGGCAGAAGGTAGTTCGAAATAAACGCCACCAGTTCCGCTGAGCCCGCCATGCCGCGCCGCAGCCGTTCCATATCGCGGATCACGTCCTCCAACGCGTCGTTCGCGACGGCCAGGTCGTGAAGCGCACGGGCATAGCGCCGGGCTACCCTGGGACGCAGTTTCATGCGCGATCAAACTCCCCAACCAACGTCCGGACCAGTTCCCGGTTTCGATCCGAGTCCATGTTCTGCTCCGTCACCTTGGCCGCCACGGCAATGGCCAGTTCCGCACATTCCCGCCGCAGAACGAGCCGAGCCGACTGTACAGAGGCCTGGATTTCGCGTCGCGCCTCGTCCACCAATACCTGCGCCTGTTGCTCGGCCTGGTCGTGGATCTGCCGGGCGTGATCCAGGGCGGCCAGGCGGGCATCCTCGACAATGCGGCGCGCCTCCGTCGCGGCAGCCTGGAGGCTTTGGCGATTGCGCGCCTCCGTCTCGACCGCCTCCGCTCGCGCCTTTTCGGCATCTTCCAAGGCGCGCCGGATGGTCTTCTCCCTCATGTCCAGCGCCTTCAGAATCGGCTTCCAGGCAAGCCGCGAAAGGACAAACGCCAGCACGAAAAAGGTGAGCCAAGTCAACAACATCATGGGCGCCGAGACGTCCATGACCCCCGGTGACCCCTCGTGCGCGGCGTTCGGCGCCACCTCGATTACAGCCTGAATGTTAGTGTCTGCTTCCATGAGCGTTATGCCCCGCCATCCTTGGCGAGTCTATTTACCCAACAGACAGATGACGGCGCAAAACAGCGCCACACCTTCAACCAACGCGGCCACAATCAACATCGTCACCTGGATCTTGGGCGCCATCTCCGGTTGGCGGGCAATACCCTCCACCGCCGACGCTCCCACCAGGCCCACACCCAGACCGGCGCCAATGGCACACAGTCCCGCCCCAATTCCTGCAATTGAACCACTTAGACCAACCATATTCTCTTCCTTTCTTCTTGCCATCCATCCCATTCATTAATCCAACACTTAATGGGCAGGGTGATACCGCTGTCCGATAAACAACGCCGTGAGCAGGGTGAATATATACGCCTGCAAAAACGCCACAAACACTTCAAGCAGGTAAATGGCCAGCGCCATCACAAACATGGGAAAAGCCGCAGCCCCGTACATCAGCATAATGCCCAACAATGAGAAAATCACGATGTGCCCCGCCAATTCGTTGGCAAAAAGACGGATGGCCAGCGCCATCGCCTTGATGAACAAACCGGCCACCTCGATCGGCACCACGATGATCAATACCGGCCAGGGAATGCCATGGGGCACAAACCCTTTGACAAACCCGCCCAGGCCGTTGCGAAAGATCGCCCCAAAAATCATCACCGCCAGCGTAACGAGAGCCAACGCCCCCGTCACGTTGATGTTCGCCGTGGCCGCGTAGAAACAGGGAAACAGCCCCAAGAGGTTCATCATTAGAATGAAAAAAAACAGACTGCACAACAGGGGCGTCAGCCGACGGCCATCCTCCTCGCCCAAGAACGGAACCGCCATCTCATCGCGGATGAGTTCCACGAAGAACTCCACCAGGTTCAGCACCCCGCTCGGCACCGAGCCTACCCGGCGACAGGCCATGGCCAGCATGGCGACCAACACCACCGCCGACAGAATCACCATCACCCCGTGAACCGTCAGGAAAGCCGGCAGATCCTGATATCCAATCGGAAACCAGGTCCAGCGGTGGGAATCACTCACGTGATGCATGATGAACGCCTGCACCACGCTCCCGATATCCTGCGCCTGCCCGGAAGCCGCCACAACGCTCGACTGGATCATCTCATCACTCAAACCGTTTCCCGCTTTCCCGAATCGAGCCGGAAAAGCTCGATAATCTCAACCGTCATGTAAACAAAGAACCCCGTGAACATAGAGGCAAAGAAGGATGCCCTGACAGTCCTCTGAGAAAAAATAGCGCCCATAAGGATACCCAAGAGCGTCAGGATGCGCAAGATATTCCCGCCCATACCCCAATGGCGAAACGCCTGCCGCCCGACCCCCATGGCCCGCCGGTTAATCCACCGCGCCGCCAGGGCGTTGGCGAGGGCCGTCAACCCGCCCGCCATCAGCGCCGGCCCTGAATACCCACCGGGCAGAAAAAAGGCCACAACCCCGGTCAAAACGCCCGCGATAACCGCTGCCGCCAGCCACCTTTGGCTTGCCTGCAACGCTGGAAGGGATCGGCTCATCACTCACACCCCGGCGCCGTCGTCTGACCCAGCCTCCGTCGGAGCCCGCCCCTGTCCGCGTTCAGCACAGGTTTTCCGGGCTTGCTCATTCAACAGACGAATGACCTTCCACACTTCATAGGCCCCGTACCCCAGCCCCAACACCATGCCGGAGACGGTGAACAGCAACCCGCCCCCCCGCTTCTGGTCGACCCAGTAGCCGGCAAACGAAAAAACCGCCATTCCCACGGCGAAATTCGTCCCCAGCATGACCGCCTGCCCCAGATCGCTCCGCCCCTCCGGTGCAACAAGTAATTTTTTCCACATAACGAATTCCTGCCGTTCAAGCCCTGCCCAAGTCGCGACTTCGCTGCGTGGCGGCGGCTATCGTTCGGTCCAATACAGCGACCATCGCCGGGGTTTCAAGGACCTCACGGCCCGCTGCGGTCGTCCCCTTCGTCGAAGTCACGGCGGCGGCCAATTCCGAGGGATCCATATCCCGCGATTGAAGCATCCGGGCAGTCCCCAGCATGGTCTGCTCCGCCAGCAACAGCGCGTCCCGGCGCGAAAGGCCCTCCCGCACCGCGCCATCAACGAGCCGGTCCAGCAGATAAGCGAAAAAGGCCGGGCCGGACCCGCTCAAGGCCGTCACGGCATCGAACTGCGGCTCGGGCATTTCCAAGGCCCGTCCACAACACTCCAACAGGCCTTTGACGAAGATCGAATCGCTCTCGGGAGCGCGGGCGCCCCGCGTAAACACGTTCATGCCTTCGCCCACCAGGCAGGCAATATTGGGCATCACCCGCACCACCCGGCCGGCGGGCAGCAGGGATTCGATGCGGGCCGTCGTTTTTCCCGCCGCAATGGACACCACAAGGTGCGCCGGCGTGACCTGCGGTGCGATGGCGCGAAGGACCTCGTCCAATTGCTGGGGCTTCACCGCCAGAATAACCACCCCGACCTGGCGGACCACCTCCACATTGTCGAGCGTAATGCGGATCCCGAGACGATGACTGAGATCCACCAGGCGATCCCCGCTGATGTCACTGGCCAGAATGCTGTCGGCGCTGGTGAAGGCCTTATCGATCAGCCCGGTCATGATGGCTTCGGCCATTTTGCCAGCCCCGATAAACCCTATTTTCTTCATGGCAGTCCTACCTCAGAAAACGCGCGATGACCTGCTCCACAACAGCAACCAGTTTTTGATACGGCCCCATGATGACCGGCCCGGCCGGACCCAGCAGTCCAAAGTTCGCCAGCACCATGATTGTTGTATAGACCACACCCAGAAACAACAGCAAACCGGTCACTCGCCCGCCGGTAGATGACGAGCGACCCGCTACTTTGACCGGATTGCCTTCCTCCCGGAGTTCATGCAGACCCGGGGGAAGATCGCTCCGGAGGGTGCCGGTCTCGTAGGCTTCCAGGATCTCCATGACCCCCGAGAGATTCCGCTTCGTGGCAATGTGGCCGCCGGCCAGATGAACAGCCTCCATCACCTCGGGGACGGCGTTGCCCGGGCAGGCCGTCCGGCAGAAGTTTTTCAGCCCCATCATGCTGATGTCATTATGCCCGTCGCCGATCGCCAGGATCCGGCTCGTTCCAATCCCCAGGTGCCGCGCCAGTTCAGCCACCGCCAACCCCTTGGTAAAGGGCACCGTCCGCACATCCACCTCGTCAGGATACTGAAAGACCTGCAAGTACTTGTACGGCCTGACTGCCTCACGGATAATTTCGGCGCCGAAATTGGCGGCACCTTCATCGTCGAACCGGAAGCAAATCCGCTGGTGGTTCCGGAATACCACATGGGCAAAGGGATTACGCGACAACACCGCCCGTCGGATCAGGGGAAGCGCACGCCGAACCTGGATTTCGTCAAGCCGCTGCAGCCACACGACCCGCACATTCCACAGCCAATGCGGCAAATAGCCCCACCGGGAGCGCTGATAGATGAAAGCGTGCCGGGCAATCACGAAGTCAGGTTCGATGCCGAACACCCGCATGGAGCGGCTGATGCGGTTGTAACTCCTCAAACCGCGTCCCGTACAGACCACCCACACGGCGCCCTGTCCCTGCCGCAGGTCGTTAATCCTGGCGCGAAACGCCCGAAAAAGCTCAAACTCGGGTTTTTGCCCCAGCAAGGTTCCGTCCGCATCGGTCACCAGCATCCGGATCTGGCGCAGAATATTCTCCGAACCATTCATACCGATGCTGTCCGATGGGGAGCCGACCGCCGGGCGTTCAGCGCCCGACCCGTAACGAGGAAGAACCCGGCACCGACCGGTTACTTCTTGGCCGCCGATTCCTTAATGAGACCCAGCCCGATCACTTCGCGCTGGATCTGATTCGTGCCCTCGTAGATCTGGGTGATCTTCGCGTCACGCATCATCTTCTCGACCGGATATTCCTTCATGTACCCGTAACCGCCGAGCACCTGAACGGCATCCGTCGTGACCTTCATAGCCGTATCGGAGGCAAACAACTTGCACATCGCCGAGATTTTGCTGATGTCCTTGCCCCCACCGTCGATGTACCGGGCGGCGGCATAGATCAGGGTACGGGCGGCCTCGACCTGCGTCGCCATGTCGGCCAGCATGAACTGGACGCCCTGGAACGAACAGATCGGCTTGCCGAACTGGCGGCGCTGACGACTGTAGTCCACGG
>JBAXWO010000086.1:0-8239 GCA_037128375.1 bacterium | reverse complement strand
AGTTCAAGCGGATCAGCTCCGACGTTTGCCCAGCCCGGGACGGTCAGGTTATCCGGGGGGAGGGTCACCTTTTCCCAGTTATGGAACAGACGCCCCCAGTTGCTGTGCAGGATGCCGTGCACCAGTTTCTGGTGGGTGGGGTACCAGAAGGAGTCGTGGTAGATCACGCTGGCGATGTAGGCCCAGGGCGCGAGAATGGTTTTCAGCGACCACTCGACCGGCTTGCGCAGGGGGCCCCAGTAGATTTTATGCTGCATTTTGCTGGCAAAGGTCATCTTCTTGAACGGACCCACAAAATTCCAATTCTCCTTCAGCGCGTCCGGATCCCCCACAATCTCGATATCCCGGACGTCCCCGCATCCCAGTCCCAGATCATGAGCCAGACGGATGAACTTGATGTCCTGCAGCGGATTGAAGCCCATCAGTTTGGCCGCAACCGCGTCAATCGCCACCTGATCGGATGAGGCCAGAATCACGTTTTTGACGTAAGGCACCATACAGCGGGGGCCCGGTCCATCCCCGGCGAAGGTGCCATCCATTACGGCAAAGACTCCTGCATGGATCTTCTTCTGGATCATCAGCAGGTCCACAAGTGTCTCGTGAATAACGGGATGCGTCCAGTGCCGGTGCTCGTTGAGCAGTCCGCCAAAGGCATTCTTCATGGCGCCGGTGGTGGTGGTGAAGACGTGTGTCTTGACGGTGGGCAGGTGGATGATGTTTTCGCCGATGAACCGCTTGGGAATCATGAATCCCTTTGGGTAGACCTTGTTCAGGCAGAGGAACTTATCGGCCAGATCGCCGACGGCGTCGCGTACATTGATCCACTGTTCGTCGCCCTCGTAGAGGTGGACATTGCGGAGACCGTGGGCTTGGACGACGTTAATCTGCTTGTTCTCGCGTTCGCCGAGGTGGGCGTCGATGACGACGGTCCGGTTATGGCAGGCGTGGAGTTTGTCGGGGCTGTAGCCATCCCGTTTGAGCGTGCGGATGACGCCTTCCAGTTGCCAGGGGGTGGTGGAACTGCCGGGATAGAAGAAATGCCAGCTGATGTTCACCTTGAGGGCGGTATCGGCCTGGCGGGTAATGACATCCTGGTAACCGGCAAGGTTCATCAAGCGGTGGTAATCCTCCAGGACCGTCGCCGGGGAGGTTCTGAGAATGGCTACTTTTGATTTACTCATGCGGGCAAGCCTACCGGAATCAACCCGCCGTGACAAGCAGATGGGTGCCCTTGCACAGAATCCATCGGCATTGTCAGGGTCCACATTTTTTTCTTCATTGGACTTGCAGTGAACCGTCGGCTGCTGTAAAAGTATTCGGACGTGTTTTTCCGATCGATTGCTGGCCGGTGGGTTCATTAGCATTATGGCTCCTCACTGTTTACATCAAAGCGTGGCGGTTCGGGCGGAACGAACACGTCATGGCGGCAAGGTGTTCATCCTGCCTGCGGTCCTGTTTCTCCTCGCGAGTTTCCTTCCGGTTCAAGCGCAGGACACGCCGCGCGACGTGCGCATGAAGGCCCAGGTGGCCCTCAGTCAGGGGGCTTTTTCCGATGCCATCGGCTATCTTCAGCAACTGGTCGAATGGTACGGGAGTAGCAAGAAAGACGTCACCATTGCCCAGATGGAGTCCGTCTACTTCAGTTTGGGGACCTGTTTCTTCTTTACCGGGCAGTTTGGCGATGCCCGCGAGGCGTTCAACACCTATCTGAAGAAGTATCGTTCGGGCGTCAGGGCGCCCGAAGTCGCGTTGTACTCCGCTGACTGCTTTCGCTTCGAGGAGCGGCTCCCCGAGGCGCTGAAGGCCTACGCCCTGATTCTCAAGAAGTACGAACTGCCCCCCGACATCAAGACGGATGTCTACATGTCCATGGCCCGCTGTTATCTGGCGCTCGACAAGTGGGATAAGGCGATGCCCGTTTTGCGCAGGATGTACAGCACGGCGCCGGATTTCGGGCGTCGCAACTGGGCGGCGGCGCTCCTGACCGTGGCGTATCTAAAGGAAATGCAGACCGACAAAGTTTTCCAGCTTGTGCCCTACCTGCTGGTGCCGAACTCCTTCGCGTCCCGCAGCGTGGCGCTCAACATGGCGGCGCTGGAGGCGGGGGACAACCTGTTCGCCGACGAGAAATACCGTGAGGCGCTCTGGATTTACCGGCTGGTCTATCCCCATGATGTGCTCGAGGCGCGCAGCCAGCAATATCTGGAGGTTCTCCAGAAGCATGCCGAACGGCTCAAACGCGTGCCGGACAATGCCCGCCCCCTGATGCGTGTTCAGGAGCAGATCGGCGAACTGGAGGGGGAACTCAAGGCGTTGGCGACCATAGAGAACTACGATATGGAGCTGTTTTTCCGCATGGCCCGCTCCTACATGGAGATTCGCAGGTTCCGCGAGGCCTGTGATTTATTCATCCATCTTCACGAGACAGCCGGGGAACCGCGCGCCAACGAGGCCTTGTTCTTTGCGTTCCAGTGCGCCGTGCGTCTCCAGCCCTGGGATCGGTCCCTGACGCTGGGCCTCCAGTATATGGAGCAGTATCCGGCGGGCGAGTACTATGATGATATCTCCATGGCCATCGGGCAGATTTACGCCAAGCAGGAAGACTGGCCCAATGTGATCAAGATCCTCACCAAGGCGCTCGAAATCAGTCCCAAGCACAAACAGGGCGCCGAGTGCATGTTCCTGATCGGCTACGCCTCGTTCATGGAAGAGGATTTCGAGGGCGCGGTGACATGGCTCAAGAGGATGAACACGACCTTTCCAGACAACCCGCGTGAAACGGACGGCGTGTACTGGATCGGAATGGCCTTGATGTTCCAGCAGAAGTTTGACGAGGCCTTCCCGTTTTTTGATGTCATCCTGCACAACCATCCCGAGTCGCCGTTCTTTGTTGACGCCGAATTCCGTCGTGCCGTGTGTGACTTTGGCACCAGTCGGTTCCCCGAGGCTGAGAAGCGGCTTGGGGCCTTTGTCACGCACTATCCCACGAACAAGCTCTCCGGCGAGGCTTTCATGATGCTGGGCGACACGTGCGGGGCGCGCGGCGATCTGCCGCATGCCGTCATCAACTATCAGCAGGTACCCCGGTACGACTGCAATATCGAATTCTACAACTATGCGGCGTTTCGGGCCGGAGAGATGATGAACGAGATGCGGGACTTCCAGGGCGTCATCGCCCATTTCAAACAGTACATGGCCGCCAACCGCGAGGGATCCAATCCTCCGCTGGCGATGTACTGGACGGGTATGGCCATGTGGAATATGGGCGAACAGCGCGGCGCCCTCGACTTCTTCCGGAAGGGTGTCCAGAATTACGGTGTCGACCGCAAGGCGCTCGGCATCGACCTGATACTGGAGGAATGGGTCGGCCAGACGCGCAGTGCCGCCAAGGATGTGGCCGCCGCCGCCTGGAAGGATCTTGACGACATGATGAAGAAGGCGATGAGCGAAAACCAGAAGCCCTTGGCGCTTCGCCTGATGCGTATACTCACCTTCCAGCCCGGAATCGAGGAAACGCGCAAGAAAGAACTCATCGATGCGATCGTGGCCCGCGAAAACATCACCAATGCGAGCCCCGGCGTGCTGGATATGATGCTGGAGGAGGCCAAAACACGGGGCGACACAAACCTTGCCGTGGAGGTAGCCGAGGCGACCATTCGTGATTTCACCGAAACCGACCATGCCCTCTCCGCCCGCATGTTCCTGGCGGGGAATGCCATCAGCCGAAACGACAACAAGACCGCCGTCAAGCACCTCCTTGTCGTGAAGGAAGTCTTCGCCTCCAGTTCAGAGGCGGCCGAGGCGCTGCTGATGCTGGGAGACCTCTACGTCAAGATCGGGAAGTACGCCGAGGCCGATGAGTGCTACAAGTCCATCCTGGCGGTTCGCGAGTGGCGCGGACCGCTGTGGCCCGCCGCCCTCTACGGTCGTGGCGAGTGCGCGCGGCTGCAACGGAATTTTGAACAGGCCGCCGCCTACTTTGAGCGCATCTACGTCATGTATGCCGGCTCGCGCAAGTGGACCGCCAAGGCCTACCTGGCCCGGTCCGACAGTCTGGTCAGGATCGGCCAGTTCAAGAAGGCTACCGAGACTCTCGAAGAAATGGTGGCGAGTGAGAATTTGAAGGATCTTCCTGATATGCTGGACGAAGCGAAGAAGAAACTGGAGGAGTTGAAAACCAGAAGCTTATGAAGGCCCTTCGATCCACAACACTGATTTTGGCCATGACTGCCGTACTGGGTTTCCCCCGGTCGAGTGTCGCGCAGACCTCCGCCGTGCCGCCGGCGGTGCAGGCCAAGTTGATGTTCGGCAAGGATGAAAAGGAGGTCGATCTTGTCGGTCGCGACAAGGGGATGGTGTTCTATCGCCCCCGCGGCGGGCTGGAAGGCGCGTCGTTGTCGGCCAAACTGGCGGAGATTACCGAGGGGGAATTTGTGTTTGAACTGGACGGGGATGCCGTCTCCAAGGCCCTGATGGCGGAGGACTGGCCTGCCGCCGCCGGTCTGCTCACCCCCGTGGCCATACCGCTGCTGCCCTATCTCGACATCCCCCAGAATAACGGGGTGACCATTGCCCTGCAGGCCGGGCAGTCCATGATGAAATCGGCCAGGAAACTGATGCTGGCAGGCGGGGTCAACATGGAGCGTGGCACCAACGCCTATGTCCGCGCCCGCCAGGTGCTGAAGGCGGTGGGTGCGGCCGAATGGACGCCGGACGGCGAACTGGCCCGCCTGAATGCGATTCAGTGCCTGATTGCCATCGGGGACCTGAAGAGGGCGGCGAAGGAACTGGAAGAGGCGCGGGTCCCCGATCAGGGTGACGAATGTTTCGGGTTGTACTGGCTGGCGCAGGCCCAACTCCACTATGCCAGGGGGAAGACGCGCTCCGCGATGGACGCAGCCGTGAAGTCGGTGGTGTTTGACAACAAGAACATCGAAACCTTCCCCGAGGCCCTTTTCATGACGGGGCGCTGCTACGAGGATTTGCTGGAGTGGTATCGGGCGCGCGACGTATACTACGAGATTGCCCGGTTGTTCCCGGCGACCAGTCATGCCGCCATCGCCCGTGAAAAGCTGAAGTACCTGATCGAAAAAAAGGTGACGAAAGAAAAAGAGAAATCGGAGATCGAGTCCGTATTTTTCGGTTTGGATGAAGATGTGAATGCCAAGGTTCAGACCCTGCTCAAAAGCGCCGATACGAAGGCGCCCGAGCCCTCCGACGACGAGGCGATCGAGGACGTCAGCGAAGTCGTCAAGGAGGGGAAGAAGACGGAGGCGGATGGCGAACCTGATGCCCCGCCGAAGGCGGGCGGTCGGCCATAATGACATGAAGAATATGACGCCGGGGCATCCCGGCAGAGTTCGATAACGAAAGGGAAAACAATGCGGAAGATGAAACGGTATTGGGTTGTGATGATGATGGCAGTCTTGGTGGGCATGGGCGCTGGCTACAACGCGCTCGCACAGACGGCCCGCACGGAGACGGCCGCCTCGGAGCCGGCGCTTCGCGTGGAAAACCGGATGACCTTGTGGGATCTGATCAAATCGGGCGGTTGGGCCATGTGGCCGCTCGGGTCCTGCTCGGTGATGGTGGTATGGCTCACCATTCTGAATTTCCAGCGCGTCGGCACGAAGAAACTGGTGCCGCCGGTGGTTGTCGCCCAAATCAGGAGCGCGGCAAGCAACGGTGACCTGCAGCAGGTTTGGAACCTCTCCACGTCGACGGATTCGTATTTCACCCGCACCCTCTCCGCGGGGTTGCGTCAATTCCAGCCCGATGACATGGCCGGGTCGCGCGCCAAGGTCGAGGCCGCCATTTCCGAAACGGCCAGCCGGGAGGAATCCCGTTATGGCTTTTTCGTGAACTTCCTGGCCTTGCTCACCTCCATGTCCCCCATGTGGGGGCTGCTGGGCACGGTCAGCGGCATGATCGGGGCCTTCTCCAAGATCGGATCCGGGGGTATGGGCAAACCCGAAATCCTGGCCAAGAACATCGGTGAGGCGCTGGTTTGTACCGCCACGGGGTTGCTCATTGCCATCACGGCCATGGGTTTCTACTTCTACTTCCGGAACATCCTCAATTCCGTCATGAAGGAATCCGAGGGGCACTTCACGGACGTGCTGGATCACCTGACGGGAACCGGCAGCACCCTCGCGGAGCAGGCGGCGCTGGCCAAGTCCGAAACCTGACAGGAACCGGCATGGCGGGAGCCCTATGAAGATTCAGCAAAATCAGGAGATTCCGGAAGCGCGGGTGGAACTCGTTCCGCTTATTGACTGCGTCTTCCTGCTTCTCATCTTCTTCATGTGCGCGGCTACCATGTCGAAAGTCGATGCACCGACTTCCGTCAAACTCCCCATTGCCACCAACGCCGCAGAACAGAAGGACCCCGGCAGGCGCGGCACGGTGAATGTTATTCCCGTCGGGACCCTGACGCCGGAAGGCGAAATGGCCACCGAGGAGCGGCCGTTCATGGTGTTCGGCAAACTGGTCAATGATGCGGAACTGACGAAAGCCATGGAAGAACGCCTCAAGACGGAGCCGGCTCTGCGGCTCTATCTGCGCTCCGACCGCAATGTGAAGTTCGCCACAGTCCGGCGCGCCATGGGCGCCTGTGCGGCCGCTGGCGTGTCGGATGTGATCTTTGCCACTTACGTTCGCGACCTGTATTCCGGAGGCGAGTGACACCATGAAACTTTCCCGCTCATCGCATGTGGAAGAAGCCCATATCGACCTGACGCCCATGATCGACACCGTCATGTTTCTGCTCATCTTCTTCATGGTGAGTACGAGGTTGGGCCAGACCGAGACGGACCTCGGGATCACCCTCCCGGGCATGATGGAAGCCAGTGGCCCGGTTGACATGCCGGACGAACAGATTATTGAGGTCGATGCCAAGGGCACGGTGGTCCTGAACGGAACGGTCTATGAGGGCAAGGAAATGCTCGAACTCGTCCAGACGCTCGGACGCTACCGTGTTTCGTCCCAGGCCTCCGGTAACAAGTACATGATTACGATCCAGGCCGAGGATGGGGCCAACTACGAACGGGTCATCGATGTGATGAACGCCTGCGCGGGCGCCGGCATCAAGGATGTCACTTTCGGTTCCGGTTGATTTGAGGAGTACCGATACCGTGAAAACGTGGTTTCATACATTGGCTGAGAAGGCCGGCAAGCGGGTGTCGCAGTCGATGGTCATCCGCAGGAGTCTGTATGCCAGTCTGGCGTTCCACGGCGCGCTCCTTTTCGTCGCCGCCGTGTTCGTCATCAGCCACATTTTCTACAACCGGGAGTCGACCTTCACCGGGCAGCCGCCGCCGATGAAGAGTTACGAGCCCCGCAAACTTGAGTTCAAGGTGAAGGTTTCCAAGCAGCAACGGAGTTCGAGCCGTCCATCCATGGCGCCGCGCATGGTGTCGACCAAGGTCACCACCGGTGTGTCGCTTCCGGAAATCAAGATGGATGCGAAGGCCGTGAAGACCAGTTTCCAATCCAAGTTCAAGACTTTCGGAGGCACCGGGTTGGGCAACGGTCTGGGGAACGGTTACGGCTTGGGCGGGTTCGGCGGGGGCGTCTCAGCCTTCGATTTCTTCGGAATTAAGGGGCGGGGCGATAAGATTGCCATCCTCGTCGACGTATCCGTCAGCATGGTGGAAGATGAGAAGGGGGGGGCCAGGGGGTATCAGCGTGTTCGCGATCGCCTCGGTAAGGTGGTCGACGCCCTTTCCGAAGGCGCTCTCTTTAATATCATCGTGTTTGCCGATGCGGCCAGCGCCTATCAAACCAACATGGTGGTGGCGAATGATGACAACAAGACCAAATCCAAGCAGTTTCTGCGTGAGTTCAATACCGAAGGCAACTACGGCCTCACTTCGGGCAACCTGAGCCCGTCGAGCGGCGGAGTGCCGGCGGTGGGCGGAACAACCCGTCTTGATCTGGCGCTGACCGCCTCGTTCGAGCAGGGGGCCGATACGATCCTGATCATCAGCGACGGACTGCCCAAGGTCAAGAAGGGGGTAACAGCCGCGATGTCCCAAGCTCATGCCGCCGAGGCTCAGCGCTGGGCGAAGGCCAACGAAGGAGCCATGGAGGCCTATCAGGCGGCGGCGGCCAGCTACCAGCCGCCGCAGACTGTTTCCGAGAAGGTCTGGATCCCGGAGCAGCCCGCCGTTCCGGCGCGTCCCCCCAGTCCCGCTCCCAAGGTCGTGCATCTGAAGGAAGGGCAAGCCCCGCCGCAGGG
>JBAXWO010000085.1:0-8245 GCA_037128375.1 bacterium | reverse complement strand
GAGGCGCGAGAGGTTGCCGAGGTTAAGTCCGAGTCCGTTGAATGTACTGTTCATGCTTCTGTCATCTCCTTCTTGGCCTGCATGAGCTCCCACGCGGCTCGGGCTTCCTTCACAAGGGCCGGGGCAATCTTTACCTCATGCCCGGTCCAGCGCAGTTCGTCGGAGATGAACCATTTGCCATCCACCTTGGGCACGCGCTGGCGCTTCGCCACCGGCGGGATCGCGATCGCGGCCGCGGGCTGCTCGGCATACCAGTAGGCAACGCTGGCCATCCCGTTGCCGAGGGCGCATTGGGTCATCCAGATGTGGGTGATGACCCCCGGCCCCTGGATGTCGGCCAATACGCGGCTCGACCGCGCGAGGATCGTCCAGCCGTCGACGTTGCGCCCCGTAGTGTCCCAGGACGAACAGCGGCCCATCCGCGCAGTTCGGATGCGGGCGATTCGATCGGGTTCATCTTCCTCACTCCCCCAACTCATCTCCGCCCCTCCGCAGGTTCTCCTTGGTGAAGACGCGGGACTTCAGGGTGATGTTCTTTTCGACATTTTCGCCGGCGAAAATCTTCTTCGCCACGTCGATGGCTTCTTTCCCGCCCGTGGGGTATTCAAAGCTGGCGTTCAGAATGCCTTGCTCCACATATGCCTGCCCTTCCTGCGCCAGCGCGTCAATGCCCACAAACAGAATGGTTTTTTCGCGCTTTACCGCCTTGGCCGCCAGGTACGCCCCGTGAGCGCCAGGATCGTTGTGCGCATACACGAGGTCGATCTTGTCGACCCGCGACAACGCCGATTGCATCTCCTTGCGCGCGTTCGGCTCGAGCCACTGCATATCCGCCTCGAAAACAATCTCCAGTTCGCTCCCCTTGATCCCTTCCCGGAACCCCTGGTTCCGCTCCTGCCCCGGCGTGGAGGTCATCAGTCCCTTCAACTCCACGACCTTCCCCTTGCCGTTCAGTCGCTTCACGATCCACTGTCCGGCGGCCTTTCCGATCTTCTTGTTGTCCGCGGAGATATAGCAGGTGTAATCCTCTCCGACCACTTTGCGGTCCAGCACGATTACCGGAATGCCCTTTTTGAAGGCAGCCGCCACCGGCGGTGTCAACGGCACGGCTTCCTTTGGTGACACAATGATCAGGTCCACGCCCTGGTTGATAAACTCCTCGATCTGCGCCTTCTGTTTGAGCGAGTCGTTCTGGGCATCCTTGAAGAGCACCTCGAACCCGGCGCCCTCCCCCGCTTTCTTTACGTCCGCGTCCATCTGCACTCGCCAAGGTTCCCCGCGGTTGCACTGGCTCATACCGATGACCTTCTTCGGATTTCCCTCCGACTTCTTCTCCTGCGCCCAGCCTGTACCGCCCCATAACCCGACCATCACTGTCGCCGCCACCGTCATCATTCCGATCGTCTTCATCTTAGCATCCTCCTTTGTTTCTCTGTTTGGGTCATCCATCCGACTGCTATTCAAGGACTGTTGATCAGTTTTCCAAATGCCTCACCGTTTCGCACGCTGAAAAAGCACGGCGCACACGATGATCAAGCCCGTCAACATCAGCCGGTAGGCCGTCTCGACATTGTTCAAGCTCAGGATCTTGTCCAAATACCCGATCGTCAACGCGCCCAACAGGGTTAACGGAATGCTGCCGCGCCCTCCCGACAGGCTCGTTCCACCGATCACCACCATGGCGATTGCCGTCAGTTCATACCCCATCCCGGCTTCCGGATCTCCCTGTTGCTCATCCGCCGCATGGCAGATCCCCGCCACGGCGGCCAGCAACCCGCACAGTCCGTATGCCAGCAGTTTCGAGCCCATGATCGGGATACCCGACAGCCGCGCCGCCTCCTCGTTCCCGCCGATGGCGTACAAATACCGCCCCCACCGCAGACGACTCAGCAAAACCCAGCACACCAGCGCTGTCACCAGCAGGACCAACAGCACCACGGGGATCGTGTCGTTCCACACCCGGCCGCTCAACTGTTCAAAGACCGGCGGCAGCGTACCGAACTTGAAAGATCCGTCCGCCTGATGAATGGACGTCGAAATCTTTTCCCCGCCCGAAATGCTCTTCGCCAACCCACGCGCAAACACCATCATGGCCAGTGTGGCGATGAAAGGCTGAATTCTGAACTGCCCCGCCAGCGCGCCGGAGACAAGGCCGGTCGCCAACCCGATTCCGGCACACGCGACCGAGGCGATCAACGGAGGCCATCCCCAGTGAATCGTGAAGAGCGCAAAACAGACCGCCGTCATGCCCAGCACGCTGCCCACCGCCAGATCAATCCCCCCGGCGACAATCACCAGCGTCATCCCGCAAGCCAGAATCGCGTAGCGCGAATTCTCTCGCAGCATGTCCAGGTGCGTTCCCGACTTGAAGAAAGCCCCGTGGGCATTGAAGACCAGTCCGATTACCACCATGAGCAGCAAGGCCAGGAAGGCCCGGAATACCGGCTCAAGCAGAATCGCCATGATCCGCTTCTTCATGCCTCGTCCCCTTGTCCCATTGCCGCCGCCAGCACCCTCTCTTGTGTGGCCTCGCCCCGCTTCATCACCGCCGTGACTTCCCCCCGGTGCATCACCAGGATCCGGTCCGCCAACGCCAGCAACTCCGGCATCTCCGACGTGATCAACACAATCCCGATCCCTTCCGCCGTCCACCGGTCGATCAGTTCGTAGATCTCCCTTTTCGCTCCCACGTCTACTCCGCGCGTCGGCTCGTCCAGCAACAGCACTTTCGGCCGCGTCTCCAGCCACTTCGCCAGCACCACCTTCTGCTGATTGCCGCCCGACAACTCTTTGACCGGCTGTTCCAGCGTCGCATACCGCGTCCGAAACGCCTTCCCGTGCCGTCGCGCTGCCTCCGTTTCCGCGCGGTTGCGCAAGACCAGCCATGGCGAGAACCGCTTCAGCGACGCCAGCGTCGTGTTCCGCGTGATGCTCATGTCGAGCACCAGCCCTTTCCCCTTGCGGTCGCTGGTCAGGTAGGCCAGCCCTTCCCGGATACTCATCCTCGGCTGTCGGCGGTTCAACTCCTTTCCCTCCAGCCACACCGCGCCCTTCACTCGGCCGGACGTCGTGTCGAACAACGCTTCCATCACCTCGTGGTTCCCGGCTCCTTCCAATCCGGCCAATCCTACGACCTCGCCCTTCTTCAGGGCAAAGGACACATTTCGCACGCGCCATGCTTGTCGCCCGGTGGGGTCCGCCACGCTCAATCTCTGCACCCGCAACACTTCATCCCCCGCGTGTGCGGTGCGCTGCGTGAAATGCTCCTTCACTTCCCGCCCCACCATCCACTTGACCAACTCGTCCTGTCGCAGCTCCGCCGCCCGGGCCGTGCCCACATACTTCCCATCCCTTAACACCGTGATCCGGTCCGCAATTCGGTAAATCTCCTCCATCTTGTGCGTGATATAGACGACCCCGCATCCGTGCGCCTTCAGATCCGACACCACGGCAAAGAGCTGTTCCACCTCCGGTCGGTTCAGTGCGCTCGTGGGCTCGTCCATGATCAGAATCCGGGCGTCGAACGTCAGTGCCTTGGCCACCTCGATCATCTGCTGCACGGAGACCGGATACTCCTCCACCGGCCGCCGGAGATCCACGTCCACGCCGAGCCGTGTCAGCCACCCCTTCAGCCGGACCTCTTCCGCTGCCCGCCGCACCCACCCCGCGCGTGACAGTTCCTGGCCGAGGAATGCGTTGTCCACGGCATTCAGCGCCGGCACCAGCGACAATTCCTGGTGGATCATCCGCACGCCGTGATCCGTGGCCTGCCGCGGGGACCGGAACTTCACCGTCTTTCCATCGAGTTCCACACTCCCTTCCGTCGGCGTATACACGCCGCACAGGATCTTCATCAAAGTGCTCTTTCCCGCCCCATTCTCCCCGGCCAGCACGTGAACCTCGCCCGCCCGCACATCCAGGTTCACGGCCTCCAGCACCCGCACTCCGGAAAACACCATTCCGATGTTCCGCATCCAAAGCATCGAACCTGTCACGGGATCGCTCATCGTCTCAGGGTTCAGGGGTCAGTACAAAGCGCGCAACCAGCTTGCACGGCGCCTGCATCGCAAGCGACTTCTCCAATCGCAGCGTGACCCGCTGTCCTTCAAACTGCGGCGTCGTCTTGACGGCCACGCCGTCAACCGTCAACTGCGATCGCACCCGGTCGGCGGGCACCGGGAGGCTAAACGTCAAGGCACTGAGCCGCAATTGGCCGTGCCGGAGTTCGAGCGTGTTCGTCTGGCTTTGTGCGTCGCGCTTCTGCGTGAAAAGCCCCCAGCCCTCGGCCACGGTAAAGAAACTCGCGTGATCGTCGGGTCTCCAGACCGGATCGAACCCGATGGCGCCTGCAGGCCCCTCGTATCGGTAGCCCTGACAGGCGGTCAGGAGCGACCAGATGCTCAGGCTCCGCGTGTAGTAGATGCCCCATTCCACTTCGCCGAAAGGATTGCCGCCCGGCGCAAACTCCCATTCCTTCCGCTGCCGGCCGTCGTAGCGGTCGCGCACCGCCTTGGCGATCATCAATCCGTCGTCCGTCAGCCCGCTCTGGATCAATAACGCCGCCACGGCATACTCGCTGCCCGCCCAGCATTGCGCAACATGCTCGAATAGAATGGTCGGTTGGTCTCCCTTGGGCCACGTGATCATCATCATGCCGCCATCGTCGTCGCTGGCATATATCCGCGCCTTGCGCCCAGAGTCCTGAAATGACGGGTAGAAATTGTAGCGTATCGTGTTCTTCAGGGCGGTCCGCACGCGGTCCGGGGGATAGAGCCAGCCGAGGTCGAGCTGGTGGGCCCACCATTGGCCCAGGAGCTGGTCGCTCGCGCACCCCGTGCCGATTTGCGCGCCCCCTTGCTGGCTGTAGTACTCGCCGTTGAATAGCGTGGCGTCCTGCTTGCTCGAACCGCGCGCCCGGATTCCCCGGTAGCGATCAGCCGCGGTCGCATCGTTCTGGAGCTGCGCCATGCGCTCGGCCGCACCCAGGGCGGCCAAATACAACGAGCCCAACCATGTCGTGCTGCCGGTCACTGGAGCGTCCATGGTCGTCCATTGGGAGCCGCCCAAGACCCCGTCCTCATCGCGATCCCAGTCGGCAATGATGCGATCCATGGTCTTCTTCACTTTGGGCCAGGTTCCGTTCAACCACGCAGCATCGGCGCTCATGCGGTACTCGCGATAGGCCCCCAGCACGGCGCCGCAGGAGCCGTCAAACGCGGCCTGCTGACCGTGATACGCCCCGGTCTGGCGGTGGGACAGCCTGCCTTCGGCGTTTTGCAGCGCGAATTCGGAATCCCGCAAATTGCGGGCGATGGAGGGAAACAGGTAGGCGTGCAACTGGGCGTACTGCAGCACGTGATTGCAGTTGCCGTCCATGTCGTACTGGAGCGTTGTCGGGTGGTACCCCTCGAAACATCCGAAGTAGCCGTCGCGGTTCCAGAAGCAGGTGGGACAACGCAGAATGGCGATCTGCGAACTCAGCCCGTCGAGCAACCAGCGCGGCAGATTCGACGCATAGAGCGTGTCGTGAAACAGACGCGTCCGTCGTTCGAGTTCCGGAAGACGGGTGACCAGGTCTTTGGCCACGGCGGAGGCGTCCGGCCACCAGTTGGCATACTGGCGTCCCACGGCGGTGGCAGCCCAGTTGGTATACTGTCCTCCCCCGGAGATGGACTTCCATTGAAGAAAATCCCTCCCCCAGAACTTCTCGGCTGTCAAGGATCCCCACTGCTGACGCACGTTGGGGAAGTGCCAGGTGAGCGCGAACGTCACGGTGCGTTTCTCGCCCGGCTTCAACACAAACGGCACGGCCATCGCGGCGTTGACGGTTTGCCCGGTGGCCGGGACCGTGGCAGAAAGAGGCCCTTGAACGCGTCCGTCATCGGCAAACCTTTCGACGAGGCGCGGCAGATTGTCCCAGGATGCGCAGGCAACCGCCTCGGGGGCCATCGCGACGAGGGCCAGACTGCCGAACTCTTGACCATCCGCCGGCTGGGCCGTCGTCATCTCCACCATCGAGGCCGCGTCCAGACGCACGACCCGGTTCGAGTTGCCCTTGTATTGTTTGCGAAACCCGACGGCGTTCTGCTGCGTCGCGAGGAAGCTGACCTCCACCGCTTCACGGTGCGTGTTCTCGGCGGTCAGGTTGTAGATGACGCAGGGAATGCCGGAGTCCTTCTCGTTGGGCGGAACGAGGGGACTGTAGGCTTCCAGGCAAAGCTTGACCGGAGAAGCCGGATCCTGGAAGTCGTAGCGGCCAAAGGGGTACTCGCCCATGAAGGTCAGCGAATCCAGCCCCTTCAGGTCGCCGATCGGCGTCGTCTGCAAGGCGCGAACGATGGGCTTGTCGTTGCCCACCCGCATCCGAACCGCGAAGAAACTGTTTGTGATGGGAGCGATGGTCCAGGGCTCCCAGAACATCCATTTGGTGCGTTGCGCCGTGCCGTCCATGCAAACGCACCCGGCGCCGATCCCGCCCAGGGGCAACTCGATGCCCGTCAGATTCTTCCCGGCATAGACGCGCGGCCTGCCGTCCTCGCCGGCCCCCGCAACCGGCTTGGTTGACCGCCCGCCCGCGGCACCGGCCAGAGACAACACGCAACGAAAACCGTAGGTGGCGTCACGCTCAGCCCCTCCGCGGGGGCCGTAGCGATACTTCGACCACATTTGATCGGGTTGGCCCGAGCCCCAGGAATTGCCGCGTATCACCCGCGGCCCGGAACTCCCGTCATAGTAATCCTCGCACCATTCCCACACGTTTCCACCCATGTCGTACAATCCAAACTTGTTCGCCTGGAAACTTCCCACAGGCGCAGTGCGCGCATACCCATCCCGATAGCCGCCGAGATTGGCCTCTGCTTCCTTCCTGCAGTCCCCATAGTTGCCGGCACCCGTCGGCGGGGGCCATTCCTTGCCCCACGGAAACACAGCCGCATTCTCCTTGGAAGACGATTTCTCCTTCGGCGTGCCATTCGTCGTCTCGTTCAACCCCACGGCCACGCTCCACTCCCAGTCCTTGGGCAACCGATACTCCTGGTCCGGCTTGATCACGCCCTTCCGTCGCTCTTCCTTGGTCAGCCACTTGCAGAACGCCTGCCCATCCTTCCAGGACACGCCGCACACCGGATGCGTCGGGCCCTGCTCAAATCCGGGATCGATCCAGGAGTAATTTAATAAACCACTTCTCCCTTCTATGGAGGCATTCGTCACAAGTAGTGGGAAGCTGTTCACAAAGTCGAAGCCTCTTGCATTATACATACGGTGCTGCCCGTCAGCCAAAGCGGTGGCTTTCACAAAGGCATCGAAGTCCTGCACGCGCGTCTCCCATATGCAGAACAGCACTTCCGTCCCCTTCACCGGCACGAACTTCATCTTAAGACTGTTCTCAAACATGTTCGCCCTGGAAGGCGTTGCCGTTTGATCGCCCGCGTTAGCCGCCGCCGGCGTTACCGGCGGCTTGGCTGGCGTCGCCGGCGCGTCGGCGGCGAAGCCGTTCTTCGCCCCCGCCAGCCAGAGGGCGGCCAGAGCTAGGGTGGTGAGTACTCGCTTGATTGTTGCGGTTTTGCCCGTCTGGTTCATTGTGTTGCCCCTTTTCTATGATGTTGTTCCTTCTCAAACCCTTCGAAGCCTGTCGAGACCCATGGCGGCAACCGACTGCTGCCGACACTCCCGAGCCGACGCACTTGCACACTCATATTCGCGCAGTTCACTGCCGCCTGCATCCTCACTTCTTCTCCGGGCTCTGCTCCGGCAGCAGCCCCGCGATTCGGTCCGCCACGGGAGCCAAAGCCGGCAGGCCGTTCTCGGGACGATCCAGGTAGAAGTAGGCGCAACTCGACCAGTCATCCTGGCGCTCGAACAGTGCATACCCTTTGTCGGCGATTGTCTTGGCCATGTCAACCTTGGCGTCGCCATGCACGAGTTGAAGCCCGGCGCCCTGCATCTCGGCACAGGTGTTGGCGTCGCAGCAGCCAATCTGCTGGATGGTTACCCGGATATCCCGGCGAAAATAGACGGGGTCGGGGATGTGCAACCGGTAGAAGCCGTACTGTAACTGGTCCCCATCGGCCAGCGGGCAGCCCTGATAGAGGTTGGCGTAGTGCCCCTGCCCCCAGCCGGTGCCGATGTAGTCCTCGGTCCCTGTGCCGCACAGCGTGGGGTGCGCGGTGTCGCCGTCCAGATAGACTTTAACCTCCCCTTCGCCCCACCAGCTCTTGAAGTACGTGCTGGTGTCGGCGACCACGCC
>JBAXWO010000847.1:0-1502 GCA_037128375.1 bacterium | reverse complement strand
TCGATCATGGCGTCGGTGACCTTGACGAAGCCGGCGATGTTGGCGCCCATGACGTAGTTGTCGGGCTGGCCATATTCGGTCGCGGCAGCGCGCGAGTTGTCATGAACGGACTTCATGATCCCCTTGAGCTTCGCGTCAACCTCGCTGCGCGTCCAGGAGAGGCGCATCGAGTTCTGCGACATTTCCAGCCCGGAGGTGGCGACGCCGCCAGCGTTGGCGGCCTTGCCCGGTCCGAAGAGAAGTCCCTTCTTCAGGAAGACTTCGACCGCTTCCGGCGTGGACGGCATGTTGGCGCCTTCGGCGACCAGCGTGCATCCGTTGGCCGCGAGCGCCTTGGCGTCCTCGCCGGTCAGCTCGTTCTGCGTGGCGGAGGGGAACGCGCAATCGCACGGCACGCTCCACGGCCGCTGGCCGTCGAGATACTTCGCGCCCTTGACCTGCTTCACGTATTCGGAGATGCGGCCGCGCTTGGCATTCTTCAGTTCCATCACCCACGCCAGCTTCTCGGCGGTGATGCCTTCGGAGTCCACGATCGTGCCGTTCGAGTCGGAGAGTGTCACGACCTTGGCGCCCAGCTCGTTCAGCTTCTCGACGGTGTACTGCGCGACGTTGCCGGATCCGGAGACGGTGCAGACCTTGCCCTTGAAATCCTGCTTGCGCGTGGCGAGCATGTTCTGGGCGAAATAGACGCAGCCGTAGCCGGTGGCCTCGGAACGAATCAGCGAGCCGCCCCACTTCAGCCCCTTGCCGGTCAGCACGCCGGTGAACTCATTGGCGAGCCGCTTGTACTGGCCAAACATGTAGCCGATTTCGCGGCCGCCCACCCCGATGTCGCCCGCGGGCACGTCGGTGTTGGGTCCGATGTGGCGGAACAGCTCGGTCATGAACGACTGGCAGAAGCGCATCACTTCAGCATCGCTCTTGCCCTTGGGATCGAAGTCCGAACCGCCCTTGCCGCCGCCCATGGGCAGCGTGGTCAGCGAATTCTTGAACACCTGCTCGAAGCCGAGGAACTTGATGATCGAGAGGTTCACCGAAGGATGGAAGCGGAGTCCGCCCTTGTAGGGGCCGAGTGCCGAATTGAACTGAACGCGGTAGGCGCGGTTGAGGCGCATCTTGCCCTGGTCGTCAAACCACGGGACACGAAACAGAATCGCCCGCTCCGGCTCAACGATCCGCTCCAGAATGCCGTTCTGCTCATATTTGGCGCTGCTTTCAATCACGGGCGCAATCGATTCGAAGACCTCGACGACCGCCTGACAGAACTCCTTCTGATCCTGATTCCGCTTGAGGACGCCCTCAAGTACGCACTTGGTGTAACTGTTCATTCGCTATGCTCCCTGGTTGTTGTTTGGCCCTTCGATTGTGAAAAGCCGAAACGAGTGAAACTTAGATACGGCAATCAGGTGCGATAATATCCCGTTTTTACCGGAAGAAAAAGGGGTGTTCTGGCCTTTTCGGACGATTTTGTTGGCCGAATTGCCGTATCTTGGGTTATAGTG
>JBAXWO010000846.1:0-1503 GCA_037128375.1 bacterium | reverse complement strand
GCCAGGTTTCCGGGGATTGCCTCTGCCTCTTCAGCGAAGAGCAATTCCCCAACCGTGGCGAAGACACGACCTGCGGTACGGGGCAGTGCCTCTGCCCGGGAAAAGAGCGAAACGAGGCACCAACCGATGCCTGGTGCAGCCAAAAGGCCCAGATCAACGGCTCGCTGGTGCATGTCACCGGCATCTTCGGCTTCCACCTGGCCGGTCTGGTGGTGCAGGACGTGCTTCGGCGATTGGATGGCGGGGGAGCGTAGGGACGCGGGGGCGCGAGACGGATCTCTTCTCGTTGTCTCGTGTCCGCTCCGGACGGCGGCGGAATCAACGGGTCCGGAAAGCCGGACGCCGTGGCGCCACCGACCGCCCAGAAATTCTAATTATGAGGCGATTGGGTCATCGGGGTCGGGGTCGGTATCGGAATCGGGGTCGAATGTCCGTTGGTTTTATCGATACCGATACCGACCCCGACCCCGACGCCGATGGTCCCATCTCCATAATTAGAATTGCTGCCGACCGCCGCTTCCCCCTTGACTAACCATAAATATTGCCGTAACCTGTCCACATGAAAACCACATTGGATATTCCCGATGCGCTGCTGCGGCAGGTGAAGGCTCGTTCCGCCTTGAATGGCACCAGCATGCGGGATTTCTTCGTCGAGATCATCGAAACCCGGCTGGAGGCCGACCAAAAGCAGACTGGGAAACCGAGGGGATGGCGTGCGGTGTTCGGCAAAGCGCCCAAGGGTGCCACCGCCAGAGTCCAGATCGTCATTGATGGGGAGTTCGAGCAGACCCGGACCGAGGATTGGAAATGATCCTCGACACCAACGCGATCTCCGCTATCCTCGACGGTGACAGGGTCCTCCACGCCGTCCTAGCCTTCGCGGATCGCCATCACCTTCCGGTCATTGCGATGGGGGAATATCGTTATGGACTCAAGTCCTCGAAGCATAGATTGGCACTGGAATCACTCCTCAATCGGTTGCAGTCCGAATCTCTCATGGTGCCTCTGAACAGTGCCACCGCAGGCCACTACGCCGACATTCGGCACGAACTGAAAACCGCCGGCCACCCGATTCCAGAGAATGACATATGGATCGCCGCCCTTGCCCGTCAGCACCGACTCCCGATCGTCAGCCGCGACGAACACTTCGACGCAGTCAGCGGGATTCAGCGCATCGGATGGTGAAGGAGTCCCCACTTGTACTGGCGGTCGGCAAGGGTTTCCGCAGGTGCTTCGGGGTTTAACGGTTGATGTTGAATGTGGGTTCAGGTCCGCGATGCTACCAGGTGCAGAGGCCGGTGGCCTCTTGGAAGCGACCGAGGAACACGCGCCAGCGGGAGTCATCCCGGAACGCTTCATAGCCGGTTGTGAGAACGCGGCCGTCGGCGTTCGTCCACAGCCGGTCGACGTAGGCGGCCGCGTCGGCCAGCGCGGGCGCGTCCCCGGGGCCCGATACCCGCACGTCGGTCTCCAGATTGTAGTTCCGGACGTTCCGGCGCGTGA
>JBAXWO010000845.1:0-1503 GCA_037128375.1 bacterium | reverse complement strand
CAAACGTCGCCACCGCCGCCTCCAGCTTCTCGAGCGTATCCAGTTCCCACCCGACGAACTCCGGCATGGGAAAATCGTACACCTTGCGCAGAACGGCGCCAAATCCGGTCTTGACGGTCACCTCTTGCGGCGACTCCCGGATCGTCTCAAAGGGCCGGATCCAGGGATCCATGTTGGGGACGGTTACAATCCAGTCCAGGTCGTAATAATAGTACGGGTTCGCGTCGGCCGGCAGATTCAATTCCTGACGCCAGCGGCGGATAAACCCGCCCCAGAAGAAATCGCTGATCGGAACCCGGTCCGGCTCCCGATGGCTCAAAGCCGTCTTCATCCGTTCGAGTTTGCGCAGGGTGTTCTCCTTGCGATCCGCCCCCGCCTCCCGCCTGCCTGTCGTTTCGAACATGCCCATAACGTTGCTCCATCAATAAAGACCAAACTCCCTCACCGCGTCCGCCATGGCCACGATGTTCACCACCGGCGTTTCTTCCAGTATCCAATCGTGGCTGGCGCCGGCCACGAACCCGCCGCCGGGCTTCATGATCTCCAGCACCCGCCGCGTGTCCTCGCGGACACTCGCGGGTGTGCCATCGATCAGGACATGGTGCGAATCAATGCCGCCGTTGAACACCATGCGCGCGCCAAACCGGGCCTTGAGATCCCGCAGCTCCATCCCGCAACAATCAGGTTGAATCGCATGCAAAGCATCAAGCCCTGCCTCGATCATCTGCGGGATCAGCGGCGCGAATCCGCCGCAACAGTGCATCTGCACCTTCAGGCCGTAGTCATGCCCAAGATCAATCAGCCGCCGGAGATGCGGCAGAATGAACCGCCCGAACAACTCGGAGCCCAGCAGCGGGCCGGTCTGGCTGCCCAGGTCGTTGCCCATAAAGAAGATGTCAATGAGATCGCCAGCCTCGTCGAAGATCCTGCGGCTGGACCCGGCGTAGAAATCGACCAGATGCGTCATCAGCGCGTCAACGAGTTCCGGCTCGTCGTACATCTTCAGATAAAGGTTCTCCATGCCCAGCAGATCGATCGCGTCGTGCCAGAAGGGCGACCAATCGCCACCCAGAATCGCGAACTCGTCACGCCGGGCTTTGGCCGCCGCCCGGATTCCCGAGACATTGACACAGGCCGGATCGGGCCAGGGATAGTCGTGAACCTGCCGGAGCGAGGCGTCCGCCAGCGGATGCGAGGCCGGTTGCCCGTACTCGTATCCCAACCGGTTCACCCCGAAGATCGTCCGACTGACCACCCCCTGGGGAAGCGGCGTTTTGGGGAGGTCGTACGAGGCGAAGACACGCCTGAAGTCGTCGCCGAGCCGACAGCGCAAAGCCTCCTCGTCTTTCAGCCCCAATTCGTTCAGAGCCTTGGCGACGAACTTATGGGACATGCCGAACCACAACGGAACACGGTCCGGCTCCCGATGGGCAAATGCGGTCAATACTCGTTCGCGTGAGTTCATGCTAGACCTACCACTGCGCCGGCTGGAACGTGTCCACG
>JBAXWO010000844.1:0-1508 GCA_037128375.1 bacterium | reverse complement strand
GCCGGCGCGTTCCAGAGCGCCGTCGGACTGGTCGAGAGGATTCGATCTTCGCCCTGAAAGGTTATGCCGGCCAGCGAGACCATGCCGCCGTCGCCGTCCCGCAGCGGCACTGTGATGCCGTCGAGGAAGTATTCCCGGCCCGCCGGCGTCAGGATGCCCAGAGCACGCAAGTGTTCCGCAGGCCCGTTGCCATCGGTCGGCAGGCTCTTGAGCAGCCGCCCATCGGCCGCACCCATCAGCCACTGTTCGCGAAGCCCGTCCGCGTCAAGCCCCTGGCGCTTGAGCCAGACCCGTGCCTTCTGCGCCCCCTTGAGCGCCTTGTTATAAAACAGCGCGACCTTCTCGATCAGGGCTGACTGGTCCAAAACCGAACTCTCATCCGGCATTTGCGACATGTTCTTCCTCCCGTTCATGTCGCCAACCATAGGCCCGAAATCCACACCCGGCCACGAAATGTTGTAACGTAAGCCCCACGTCCTTCCATGCCCCCATCCAGCCACGGTCTGTGTCGATAACGACGTGTCGTAACGTTAAACCCTCCAAATCCCGGAACCGCACACCGACCGTGTTTTGACCCGCGCGATGAATCGGAAGCAGGATGTCCACCGTGAACGCCTTCCGCCTGTCGTACCACCAATAGTGCGGATGACTCTCACGCCAGGCCTGACTGCGATCGATGTCCTTCTTGAAGTGCTTCGGGTTCTTCCGCCGCCACTCCCGGCAGTTCTCCCGGTTGCGCGCCCGCTGGCAGGCTTTGCGCGTGCAGTACCGTTGGTGCCAGGCGTTGTGGGGATCGGGATGGAACAGCTTCTTGCAATGCGGGCAACGTGGCAGCTTCATGGGGCGTCCTCCTCCGGCCGCACGTTAGGACGGATCGGCGTAGAAGGCGAGTGTCGAGGCGTCAGCTGGCTTGACGCCCATGCCGCCCATTCGATACCCAAAGATACGGGCAGGCCATGGACGTTGGAATGCGGACGGCAGTTCGGTGTGTGCCGCTCAGTCGAAAATGGGCGGCAGAATCCCGCAGTTCATCAGACAGCAGATGGGGCCATCGCGATGGCGGAGCTTCAGCCACGCCCCCACCTTCCTCCTGCGGGAGTTCCATTCCCGACGGAACGCCGTGCCGAAATTCACCTTGGCCGGCGCCGCAAGCAATCGAACGTAGGTCTTCGATCCAAGGCCGCGCTGGCGGAAGAGCGATGGCATGAAATCCCAATTCTCGTTCATTACAGGGCGGGGCGCTATCATCAGCAGGTCCATCATGTTCCGCAGGCTGATCTCCGGCCGCCCTGTGCTGCGTAGCAGGCGGTCGAACGCCTTGTCCGCCAGCACATCTGTGATTCCCATGGCCTCAACGATCATCTCAACCGGCCACTGCCTGTCTATGTCGTTAAAGCGTCGGATCTCCTTTTGGGCCTTCTCGGCTCTTCTCATCCGTTCCTCGGCTTCCCGGGCTTCCCGCTGCACTCGTTTTACGGCCTCATCCGACAGGTCGAAGCGCAGGCCGA
>JBAXWO010000843.1:0-1510 GCA_037128375.1 bacterium | reverse complement strand
CCGACGCCCGGCCACTGATGTGTGCGGCTTTCTGAAGATTGAAATTGATATTCGTGGCCGGCACCCCGATCTGTGAGGTCACGAGTGTTGCTCCCGCCAGGTTCATCGAGTTGCTGAAATATTGGCCCAACCACGTCTGAACAACGGACTGATCCAAGGCGGCTCCAATGCCATACGTAACGCCCGGCGAAACGAGTATCGAATACACGCCGTTGGAATCCGTCTGCCCTGTCGTCACATGTCGCCACTCCAGATCTCCCCATTCATTTGTGATGATAAGACCTGCCTGGACATCCATGTTTTCAAGAGGAACGCCCTCTCCCATGACCCGTCCGCTGATGGTCGCCGCCTCGGCAAGATAGAAATCCACGCCCCCGACATCGCTCGAAACCAGAGCGATCAGGTCAGGATAAGTCTGATCAACATAACCGAGCTCCGAATAATTCGCGGTGCCAACCTGATAGTCATCAAGGCTCGGAAGAACAAACTCGTAATAGCCGTTGAGATTGGGTTCGGTGTCGTCAATCTGATCGCCGCCGAGCCGAACCGTCACCCCACGGCCAGGCAGGGCGTTCGTATCCTGATCGTAAATGCACCCGGAAACCACCCAAGCCGCCTCGGCGCGCATGGTCAGGCCGGTCCACTCCCCGGACGACGGCAGTTCGATGCCGCTTTCTTCGGCACAAAACAGTCGCAACGGCATCAGAAAATCTTCCCCCACTTCGGCCTCGAAGCCCGCCCCGCCGACCATCCCGATCTCGAATCGCCCTTCATCGTCAAAGGCATAAGCACTGCCGCCAATCGCGTCGGCCGAGATGCTCACTTCCGCACCCATGATCCCGTCCGGACCTTCCCCCTTCAGCACACGGCCCTTGACCAACGTTGTGGCGGTCGGCAGATAGAGGTCTATTCCCGAAGTATCGCCCGACACGGATCCGACATTCACGCCCGCCCCCACGAACCCGCGCATGTTGAGCAGGGGATCGGCGGAGTAGGCCATGACTTGATCTTCATCCATATTGGGCATTGGGGCGGCAAAGGCGCCGCTCGAGTCCGTCATGGCCACGCTATAATCGTCACCATCGTCGGCTTCCATCTGGACCAAAACGCCGGCCAATGCGTTCGTCTTGTCGTCATAGACGTGACCCGAAAGCGTGTGAACCAAGCCCGACATCGGAGGCACAACGTACAGAGGCTGCGTCAACGAATTCGTGCCGGCGTGCAGGACCCCGGGCAGTCTTACCGAGGAAAGGAACATGGACGGACCCGGTCCCCTCTCGGACATGAAGTAGCCAAATGCGAATGCGGATACCGAGCGGACATTGTCGTTGGAGATGCCGCCTGGCAAATAGAACAGGAAGTTTCCATTGGTGTCCGACCATGTGGAGGGCACGTATCCCTGGCGCATGGAATAGTACTGCGGCATAACCAGCGCACCCGGCAAAGGAGTTCCGGCAAGGGGCTCGAACCCCGTGACAACCTGCACCGATCCCGTGATGCAAGCCGTGCC
>JBAXWO010000842.1:0-1519 GCA_037128375.1 bacterium | reverse complement strand
CAACGGCAGCAGGAACAGCAGGACGACCGTCCAGGGCAGAAGGGTCCCTGTCGACGACAAGGTAACCGCCACATTCTGGATCGATCCCACGGGACAGATGCACCCTTTGCGGAAAAATCCGAAATACAGGATGCCGAACACGGACATCGCGAGAATCCCCCAGCGCGACCGCTTCCTGACGGCCAACCACGTCGTCAGGGCCAGGGCTCCGGCCAGCACGGCCACATCCATCCACTCCATCGCCGCCGCCCGGGGCGGCGGGCATTGGGTCGCCGGCTGGACGTAGCCGGTTTCGAATTCCGGCCGGGGAAACCGTGCCCGCGGTTCCGCCCCCTGGACCGCCCAGCCCAGCCAAAACACGACTACCAGAAAGAGACCCGTCGTTATCAAGCGTCCAGGCATTGAAGGGACCACCGAAAAGGTGGACCGCGCTGTCCCGAGCGCGGTCGGACGCCGGTCGGGACACCGGCGTCCACCTGAAGAAGGTAACGCCCTGTTCATGTTACGCCGCCCCTCCCCGCAGCCGGTACGGCTGTGAGCGCGGCACACGGGAAAAGGCCTCGCCGGGACATTGCCGGGCGATCGCGCACTCATTGCAGTTGGAGCAACGGTCATGTCGCACCTGCAGGAACAGGGATCCGTTCCCGAACGAACCGCACCCCTTCACGCATTTCCCGCAACCGATGCAGAGCGCCTCGACCACGTCGTACTGATAATAGGGATCCTCGATGAAGCGGCGCCGGAGCGCGGATGTGGGGCACAGTTGATTCTCCGCCGCCGTGTCCGGCGCCTTGGTGTTGGGCTGGTGAAACCCGCCGCACAGGTTGCAGTAACCGCACACCGCAAAGGCATGCACGCACTTCACCGCCGAGGGACTCAACACGCACGCCGTGGCGCAACGCCCGCATTGTGTGCATTTTTCGGGGTCAATCTGCCAGACATACTCCTCCCCCTTCGCACGGCGCATACCGCGGCCCAGCGCCAGACCGAACAGCCCCAGCACCCCGAGCAGGCTGTAGCGGCCGATTCCCACGAGAAACGTCCTACGGTTAATATCCTTGTTCGCTGTTTTCACTTTTGCCTCACCTCAAATACCCGCACTTCCAGACGAACCGGATCCAGCACCAGGATTCTTCCCGCGCTGTCCGCCGCCAGGTCCAAGCCGCTGACCCCTTCATCAAACTGGTCCGACCCGGCCACCACCCCCACCAGGTCCCCGGCAGGCGTGTAGAGTTTCACCCGCACCAGTCCCTTTTCGCTGGTCACAAAGGATCCATCCCGCCGGATCGCCACATCCGTGGGATTACAGCATCCGCTAAAACCCTCCGGCTCCGTCCCGGTCCGCCCCCAGGTCGATCTCCGCTCTCCATCACGCCCGAACGCGATCAACAAATGCCGCCCGGGGTCGACCACCCAGAGTTCCCCGACCGAACCGATCGCCAGATCGAAATGCGCGCTCGGGACAACAAAGCCCCCCTGCCCGTTGCCCTTCTCTCCAATGCGGCCCAGCACCCGGCCC
>JBAXWO010000841.1:0-1521 GCA_037128375.1 bacterium | reverse complement strand
AACACGCACCCGCCCGACTCCAGAGTCATCAGCCGGACCGCTGTCGGCTTGTGCATGTTGTCCGCCACCATGAACTTGGTGGGATACCGCGCATAATCCTCAGACAGCGACAGACCGAATCGCGAGGACAGCCCTTCGACGCCGGCCGTGAAGAACGGATCGCCCCGCGTCGGGTAGATGCGGAGGCTGGCGGGTGTATCCACGGTTTCTGGGAGCGAAACACCGTTGAAGCTCGCCGATAGCCCCGTCCGGGTGTTGACCCAGGCCGAGACGGTCAGGTAGGGCACCACAATGCGCGAGGCTTCAGCCACCAGCCCGAACACCCGGCTTCCGATGAATTCAACCTTGCCGCCTGGCAGCACCTGAAACGATTGCTTGCTCGGCGTCAGCAGATAGCCGGCCCCGTTGGTATTGGCAGGTAGATAGATCCGCAGAGGACAGAAGCTGTGCGCGTCGCTAAACAGCAGGTTCATCGCCACCTTTGAAAGATCCCCGGCGACATTGGTGGCCGTTCCGGGCGGCAACAACCACACGCCCAGTGGCTTGCCCATCAACCGCGTTTCAGGTGGGCCCGACTTGTCACCATCCACATTGAAGATGTCAATCCGATAGGTCTTGAGTGATACAGTCCGGCCGTCGATGGAAATATCCGGATCATCCGAGGAGAGTGCCCCGTCCTGTGCGACACGAAAGACGTGACGTCCGGGATCGATGATATGTTCGCCTGGAGCCGGATTAGCGATTACCAAATCCGACTTGCGATTGATGTACTTCCCCTGGTAAAAGCGTTCAAACGTGTTGGTTCCATCCACGGTCGCCCGGCGCACCCACAATGTCGCATCATCGCCCAAGGAGGGCCGAGCGGCCGCTTTCAGTCCCGCTCTGCCCAGCAGATTCGAATCCTCGATCGTCACGCTTGACTCCAGATCGCTGATCAGCCGGTCCGGCATTTCCGCTGCCACCATCCGCACGGTGATGCTGTCCCGCGATGCGGTCTGCGCCAAGACCGTGCCGGCCATCAGCAACAAGGTCGCCGCCAAGAATGTCAGTTTCTCGCTATGCTTCATTTCAATCGGTCCTTCCGACGTGTTTGCCGTTTCCGAGGTTTCAGGTTTCAGGAGAAATGGTCTGAACGTCAATACGTTATCCCTAGCCTGAAACCTGACACCCGAAACCCGAAACCTTATCCTAATGCGTCAGCGTGAAAAACAACCAGTTAATGCTAAACTCGTATACGGGTTCCCGCTGATCATCTCCGGCCATTCCGTGGGCGCCGTCCCCCAGGGGGTTGAGCGCGGTTGGCGGCGTCGATATTTCCCAGCGGCAGCCGTAGTCATTCGGACAGAAAATAACCGCCGGCCGGCCCCGCACAAACGCGGCCTGGAACGGACGATTGAACTGCTCCTTGTACAAGTCTGGGTAGCCTGCAAAGGGATAAACCATGTTGAACAGGTCGAAGAACGCCGGGTCGCTCCGGAACATCTGCTTCATTTCCGACCCCGGCAGGATGCGCTGCACGTT
>JBAXWO010000840.1:0-1523 GCA_037128375.1 bacterium | reverse complement strand
TTTTACGATGATCGTACACGATCTGGGGGCCTGCCAGCGTACGACACTGTGTTCCCCGTTGGGTCCGGGATGAATGGACACCTCTCCCGGGCGTGCGCCATACATCGTCTCTGCGCTGTGATTGATCCAGATGCACTGGGCATCTTGGGCCGCTTGCCACCCATCCACGCCCGGTTTATGAATTATGGCCGCATAGCGCGTAAAGGCCGGATTGTCGTCGGGTGTCCATCCATAGGACCAAGGACCGCTGGGATTGGATGTTGTCGAAAAATCGTTACGCAAACTCCACTTGGACCCGTTGCTCCTTCCACCCAGCGTCACGCGAAGCTGCTGGATGTGTTCGATGCCGATGGATGCCGTCCCGAACACGGTCTTCAGCTCAATCGGCTTGAGACTGATCACGCCGGTCAGTTTGTCGCCGTTGCGCAAGTTCAGGATCACGGTCTCGTGATCGTCGCCGATCTTCAGGGCCTGGATCTGCGTCAGGGGCACATCCATCTTAGCGTAGGACGTCTGCACCGGCACGCTTGCGATGACGGGTGTGCCGATGAGACGCGAACCGTCGACCAAGTCGATGGCGAGGCGTAGCGGAGCATTGGTCTGCGCTTCTTCGCCCCAGGCTGAGATGGCGAGGGCGACGATCATTCCGACGGCCAGCACGTGTCTGCGGCTGTTCATGGGTATCATGGTTGGTCCATCTTATTAGGTGTTTGTTTACTCGCGCTCACGGTCGTTGAAATCCGTCTTGGCATAGCTCCAGATTTTGAGGTTGTCGAAGACCACGCTGCCGCTTGGTGTGCCTTGATGGGCGAGCAGTCCGAAACGGGCGGTCTTCGGGATGGTCAAGCTGCTGCCTTCTCCGTTCCAGAATCCGGTGTTGAGTTTGCCGTCCACGAAGATGGCTGTTCGTCGCTTGCCATTATCTACGCCGGGGATGCCATCGCCGGCCCACACCAGCGCGTAATGATGCCAGCCCTCCGCCGTGCTGGCCCCCAGGGCCTTGGCGTAGGGCCAGGATCCATACCCGCCGGTTCCGCCGTTGCCCGCGACTTGGAAACAGAGTCCTCCAGCGGAGCCGCCGTCGTTCGCGCAGAAGTGCATGAGAAAGCCTACGGGGCCTTTGTCGTCAACGCCCGCAATCAGGCTGGGCCAGGCGCCGCCCGGTTGTCGGATGTCCGCAGGGAAGTTGATCAGTCTTGCCCAGAACTCGATGCATCCGTCAGGGCCGGGAACGCTTTCGGACGGGAATGTGACACCGAACTGCTCCTGCATGTTCAGTTCGATGCCCTTCCCGAAGCGCCCCTCCACGAAACGGCCGGCATTCAACTTTCCTCCCAGGCCGACACGGCTATTCTTGACATCGCTTTCCGATCCGAGCCGATTCCACAAGACCAGCCCCTTCTGCCCCGTTCCGCCGCTCAGCACAATATCCATCTGCTGGATGTGCTCGATGCCGACCGCAACCGTTCCGAACACGGTTTTCAACTCAATCGGCTTGAGACTGATCACGCCGGTCAGTTTGT